>NZ_QKRU01000023.1:0-93266 GCF_003234055.1 Pseudomonas sp. 57B-090624 | reverse complement strand
CCCCGTGGGGGACCCGCCCCGTGCCCTGCTTGGCCCATCTCTTGCTCCATCGCCTGCACAGGTAGCCAACGGCGGTTGCCCCACTGAACGACAAAAGCGTCGCGTCACTGCGCAGAAATGCAGCCAGTGCGCGGCGCTTTTTTCGTTCCGGCCCCAGCGATGGGGCGGCAGGCGTGCCGTGATCCGGGCGCCCGCATGCGACCCACCCTACCCAGCCACGGCCAAGGCCGTGGCACGAAGCGCCACGAGCGCGACGTGTTCCGGGAGGGTGCGACCGCCGGGGCTGTCCCGCGGCGCGCCCTTCCGGCCCCCTGACGCAGATGAGGTGTTCGATGACTACGAGTTTCTGGAAGGCCGGCCACGCCCCCACCCTGTTCGCCGCATTTCTCTATTTCGACCTGAGCTTCATGGTCTGGTACGTGCTCGGCCCGCTGGGCGTGCAGATCGCCGCCGACCTGCAGCTGACCACCCAGCAACGCGCCATGATGGTCGCCACGCCCATCCTCGCCGGGGCCGTGCTGCGCTTCCTGCTGGGCCTGCTGGCCGACCGCACCTCACCGAAATCCGCCGGGCTGTTCGGCCAGGTGGTGGTGATCGCCGCGCTGTTCACCGCCTGGCAACTGGGCATCCACAACTACGAGCAGGCGCTGCTGCTGGGCCTGTTCCTCGGCTTCGCCGGGGCCTCCTTCGCCGTGGCGCTGCCGCTGGCCTCGCAGTGGTACCCGCCGCAGCACCAGGGCAAGGCCCTGGGCATCGCCGGCGCGGGCAACTCCGGCACCGTGCTGGCGGCGCTGTTCGCCCCGGGCCTGGCCGCGCTGTTCGGCTGGAACAACGTGTTCGGCCTGGCGCTGATCCCGCTGGTGCTGACCCTGGCGATCTTCACCCTGGCCGCGCGCAACGCCCCCGACCGCCCCGCGCCGAAATCCCTCGCCGACTACATGAAGGCCCTGGGCGACCGTGACAGCTGGTGGTTCATGTTCTTCTACAGCGTCACCTTCGGCGGCTTCCTCGGCCTGGCCAGCACCCTGCCCGGCTACTTCCACGACCAGTACGGCCTGGAGCCGGTGACCGCCGGCTACTACACCGCCGCCTGCGTCTTCGCCGGCAGCCTGATGCGCCCCCTGGGCGGCGCCTTCGCCGACCGCATCGGCGGCATCCGCACCCTGCTGGTGGTCTACACCCTGGCCGCCCTCTGCATCGCGGCGGTGGGCTTCCACATCGCCAGCGCCACGGCGGCGCTGGCCCTGTTCGTGGTGGCCATGCTCAGCCTCGGCGCCGGCAACGGCGCGGTATTCCAACTGGTGCCGCAGCGCTTCCACAAGGAAATGGGCGTGATGACCGGGCTCATCGGCATGGCCGGCGGCATGGGCGGCTTCTGCCTCACCGCAGGCCTGGGTGCCATCAAGCAGCACACCGGCGACTACCAGCTGGGCCTGTGGCTGTTCGCCAGCCTCGGCGTGCTGGCCTGGTTCGGTCTCTACGGCGTGAAGCTGCGCTGGCGCACCACCTGGGGCTCGGCGGCCGTCACCGCGGCGCGCGTCTGAGCGCCATGGGGCTGCAACTGAGCTTCGGCGAGGCCAGCGCCATCGGCCCGCGCCGCGAAAACCAGGACGCCCTGCGGGTGGTGACGCCCGCACCGGCCCTGGCCGCCAGCAAGGGCTACCTGTTCGCCCTGGCCGATGGCGTCAGCCAGTGCGCCGACGGCGGCCTGGCCGCACGCGCCACCCTGCAGGCGCTGGCGCTGGACTACTACGCCACGCCGGAAACCTGGGCGGTGGCGCAATCCCTCGACCGCCTGCTGCTGGCCCACAACCGCTGGCTGCAGGCCAACGGCGGCGGCCAGCCGCTGCTGACCACCCTCACCGCGCTGGTGCTGCGCGGCCGCCGCTTCACCCTCGCCCATGTCGGCGACTGCCGTGCCTACCGCTGGCACGCCGGCCAGCTCGACCGCCTCAGCGAAGACCACGTCTGGGAGCAGCCCGGCATGCAGCACGTGCTCAAGCGCGCGCTGGGGCTGGACCAGCACCTGGTGGTGGATTACCTGGAGGGCGAGCTGCAGGAGGACGAGCACTTCCTCCTGGTCAGCGATGGCATCTGGGCGGTGCTGGGCGATGCCGGCATCCTGCGCATCCTCCAGGACGAACCCGAGCCCGGGGCGGCCAGCCGCGCCCTGGTGGCCGCCGCGCACCTGGCGGGCGGCCAGGACAATGCCAGCGCGCTGCTGGTACGGGTCGACGGGCTGCCGCCCAGTGGCCTGGCCGACGCCCTGGCGCAATTGGAGGCGTGGCCGCTGCCGCCGGAACTGCGCCCCGGCCAGCTGTTCGAGGGCTGGCGGGTACAGGGGCGGCTGGTCGAGTCGCGCCAGTCGCTGCTCTACCGCGTGCTCGACGAGGCCGGCCAACCCTGGCTGCTGAAGACCCTGCCGCCCGCCCGGCACGCCGACCCCGGCGCCGGGCCCGCACTGCTGCAGGAGGAATGGTTCCTGCGGCGCGTGGCGGGACGGCATTTCGCCGAGGTGCATCCGCTGCCGCAGCGCCAGCACCTGTACTACCTGCAGCGCGAATACCCGGGCCGCACCCTGGCCCAGCAGCTGCGCGAGGATGGGCCGCTGGCGCTGACCGACTGGCTGGACCTCGCCCCGCGCCTGCTCAAGGCCCTGGGCATGCTGCACCGGCGCAACATCCTGCACCGCGACATCAAGCCAGAGAACCTGCTGCGCGGCGAAGACGGCGAGCTGCGCCTGCTCGACTTCGGCCTGGCCTACTGCCCGGGCCTGTCCCAGGACGAGGCGCACAGCCTGCCGGGCACGCCCAGCTACATCGCCCCCGAGGCCTTCGATGGCGCGCCGCCCACCACGCGCCAGGACCTCTACGCCGCCGGCGTCACCCTCTACCGGTTGCTGACCGGGCATTACCCCTTCGGCGAGATCGAGGCCTTCCAGCGCCCGCGCTTCGGCACACCGACGCCCGCCAGCCGCTACCGCCCGGACCTGCCCGCCTGGCTCGACGAATGCCTCGCCCGCGCCCTGGCCAGCGAGCCCACGCAACGCTACGAGACGGCAGAAGAATGGCTGCTGGCCCTGGAACAGGGCGAGCGCAGGGCCCTGTCGGTAAACCCGCGCCCCTTGCTGGAGCGCGAGCCGCTGAAGGTCTGGCGCGGTATCGCCCTGCTTTCCCTGCTGGGCAACCTGGCGCTGCTGGTGCTCTGCCTGCACGGTTGACGCACCGTTGCCGGGCACGCCGCCCCGAAGCGGTGCGCCAGCGGCTCCCGCCCGCCCCGTGCAGGCTCGGCGGAACCCCGGAAAGCGGGGCCCGAAGGAGTTGGCACAGGCCCTGCAAAGACTCGATCACAATCTACAAAAGCGCCCACCTCAACGTAGAGATGGCACTTTCCCGATAGAACGGGACTTGGACAAAGGCGTCCTGCTGGCAACAGCGGGACGCCTTTTTTGTTTGCCCGGCATTCATGCAGGAGCGTGACCATGAACAAACCCAGGCTGGTGATGATCGGCAACGGCATGGCCGGGGTCCGTACCCTGGAGGAGCTGCTCAAGCTCGCCCCGGATCTCTACGACATCACGGTGTTCGGCGCCGAGCCCCACCCCAACTACAACCGCATCATGCTGTCGCCGGTGCTGGCCGGTGAGCAGGCCTTCGAGGACATCGTGCTCAACGACCTGGAGTGGTACGCCGGGCACGGCATCCGCCTGCTGCTCAACCGCACCGTGGTGAAGATCGATCGCCGCCGTCGCCTGGTCATCGCCGAGGATGGCACCGAGGCGGGCTACGATCGCCTGGTGATCGCCACCGGTTCCTCGCCCTTCATCCTGCCCGTGCCGGGCAACCGCCTGCCGGGGGTGATCGGCTACCGCGACATCGCCGATACCCGGCAGATGATCGACAGCGCCCGTACCCGCAGCCACGCGGTGGTGATCGGCGGCGGCCTGCTCGGCCTGGAGGCGGCCAACGGCCTTCGCCAGCGCGGCATGGAGGTGACCGTGGTGCATATCTCCGACTGGCTGCTGGAGCGCCAGCTGGACCGCACCGCCGGCCGCCTGCTGCAACAGGCGCTGGAGGCGCGCGGCATCCACTTCCGCCTGGGCACCCAGACCGAGGAGCTGCTGGACCACGGCACCGGCCACGTCTGCGCGGTGCAAGTGCGCGGCGGCGAGGTGATCCCCGCCGACCTGGTGGTGATGGCCGCCGGCATCCGCCCCAACATCGCCCTGGCCGAACGCGCCGGGCTGCCCTGCGAGCGCGGCATCCTGGTCAGCGACACCCTGCAGACCAACGACCCGCGCATCTATGCCATCGGCGAATGCGCCAGCCACCGCGGCATCGCCTACGGCCTGGTGGCGCCGCTGTTCGAACAGGCGCAGGTGTGCGCCAACCACCTGGCGCGGCTCGGCTTCGCCCGTTACCAGGGTTCGGTGGTCTCCACCAAGCTCAAGGTCACCGGTATCGACCTGTTTTCCGCCGGCGACTTCATGGGCGGCGAAGGCACCGAGAGCATCACCCTCTCCGACCCCATCGGCGGCATCTACAAGAAGCTGGTGATCAGGGGCGGCGTGCTGGTGGGCGCCTGCCTGTTCGGCGACACCGCCGACGGTGGCTGGTACTTCCGCCAGGTGCAGGAGCATGCCGATATCAGCGGCATCCGCGATCGCCTGATGTTCGGCGAGGCCGTGGCCGCACAGGCGGTCGAGCCGGCCGCCGGCCCCCATCGCGCCGAGCCTGCGCGCGTTCCGGTGCGCCTTCTGCAGAGCGCCTGACCTTCTCTCCAAGGGAGCCTTCGCCATGAGCCAGACCACCGCCTCCACCTGCTGCTACTGCGGCGTCGGCTGCGGCGTGCTGATCGAGCACGACGGCACGCACATCCTCGGCGTCGCCGGCGACCCGACGCACCCGGCCAACTTCGGCCGCCTGTGCAGCAAGGGTTCCACACTGCACCTGACGGGCGACCTCCAGGCCCGCGCGCTGTACCCGGAACTGCGCCTGGGCAAGGGCCTGGCACGTACCCGGATGGACTGGGACAGCGCGCTGGACCACGCCGCCGCCCGCTTCGCCGAGACCATCGCCGAGCACGGGCCGGACAGCGTGGCCTTCTATGTCTCCGGCCAGTTGCTGACCGAGGACTACTACGCCTTCAACAAGCTGGCCCGCGCCCTGGTGGGCACCCACAACATCGACAGCAATTCGCGGCTGTGCATGTCGTCCGCCGTGGTCGGCTACAAGCGCAGCCTGGGCGCCGACGCGCCACCCTGCTCCTACGAGGACATCGAGCAGAGCGACTGCGTGCTGATCGCCGGCAGCAACATGGCCTTCGCCCACCCGGTGCTGTTCCGCCGCCTGGAGGAAGCCAGGGCCAGGCGCCCCGACATGCGCGTGATCGTGGTCGACCCGCGCCGCACAGACACCTGCGAGCTGGCCGACCTGCACCTGGCCATCACCCCGGGCAGCGACGTGGCGCTGTTCCACGGCCTCCTCCACATCCTGCTGTGGGAGGGCTGGGTGGACCGGCGCTTCATCGAACGCCACACCGAAGGCTTCGATGCGCTCAAGGAACGCGTACGCGACTTCGGCCCGGCACGGGTGGCCGAGCTGTGCGGCATCGACAGCGCCGACCTGCTGCGCTGCGCCGAGTGGATCGGCCGCACGCCGAGCTTCCTCTCGCTCTGGTGCATGGGCCTGAACCAGTCCAGCGCCGGCAGCGCCAAGAACAGCGCGCTGATCAACCTGCACCTGGCCACCGGGCAGATCGGCCGAGCGGGTGCCGGGCCCTTCTCCCTCACCGGCCAACCCAACGCCATGGGCGGCCGCGAGACGGGCAGCCTGTCGAACCTGCTGCCCGGCCACCGTGAGGCGGGCAATGCCGAACACCGCGCCGAGGTGGCGGCCTACTGGGGGGTGGAGCGCTTGCCAGAGACGCCGGGGCTGTCGGCCATCGACCTGTTCGACGCCGTGGGCGAGGGGCGCATCAAGGCGCTGTGGATCGTCTGCACCAACCCGGCCCAGTCCCTTCCCGACCAGCAGCGGGTGCACGCGGCGCTGGCCGCCTGCCCCTTCGTGGTAGTCCAGGAGGCCTTCTTCACCACCGAGACCTGCCGCCACGCCGACCTGCTGCTGCCCGCCGCCAGCTGGGGCGAGAAGGAAGGCACCGTGACCAATTCCGAGCGCCGCATCAGCCATGTGCGCCGCGCCGTACCGGCACCGGGCGAGGCGCGCCCGGACTGGGCCATCGCCTGCGACTTCGCCCGGCGCCTGGAACACCACCTGCGCCCGGGCGAGCCCAGCCTGTTCGACTTCGCAGGCCCCGAAGCGCTGTTCGAAGAGTACAAGCCGCTCACCGCCGGCCGCGACCTGGACCTGACCGGCATCGGCTACGGCCTGATCGACACCCAGGGCCCGCAGCAGTGGCCCTACCCCGCCGGCGCCCGGCAAGGCACAGCGCGCCTCTATTGCGACGGCCGCTTTCCCACGCCGAGCGGTCGTGCACAGTTCGTCGCCGACCCTTACCTCGCCCCCCAGGAGCGCCGCGAACTGCGCTACCCATTGACCCTGAACACAGGCCGGCTGCGCGACCAGTGGCACGGCATGAGCCGCACCGGCACCGCCGCCCAGCTGTTCGGCCACGTGGAGCAGGCGCAACTGGGGCTGCACCCCGTGGAGATGCGCCGCCGCCGGCTCGAGGATGGTGATCTGGTGCGGGTGAGGAGCCGTCGCGGCGAGCTGGTGGTGCCGGTCATGGGCGACGAGGCCCTGCGCCCCGGCCAGGCCTTCCTGCCCATGCACTGGGGCGATCGCTTCCTCAAGGGGCTGGGCGTCAATGTGCTGACCACGCCGGCCTGCGATCCGCTCTCGAAGCAGCCGGAACTCAAGCACGCCGGTGTCGAGGTGGAGCGGGCAGACCTGCCCTGGCAGCTCTTCGTACTGGTGGAAGGTGATGTGCAAGCGCGCTTCGAAGCCCTCCGACCACTGTGCGAGGCCTTCACCTACGCCAACCTGGCCCTGGCCGGGCGTGAGCGCCCTGCCCTGGTGCTGCGCGCGGCCCACGGGCAGGCACCGGATACGGAGCTACTGGCGCATATCGACCGTCTGCTGCAACTGGATCAGGGGCCGGTGATGAGTTACGACGACCCGCAGCGCGCGGTGGGCAAGCGCGTGCTTATCGAGCAGGGGCGCATCACTGCGCTGCGCCTGGCTGGCGAAACCGCCGCCTGGGGCTGGCTAAAGAGCCTGTGGCAGGAAGGCCGCATGGACGCGGAACTGCGGCGCTGGCTGCTGGCCCCCCTGAGTGCACCGCCAGGTGCCAGTGCTGCGGCCGGCGCCAATCGCACCCTGTGCAACTGCATGAACGTCAGCCTGCAAGCCGTGCAGGCGGGCATCGCCCAGGGGCTGGATCTGGCGGGGCTGAAAGAAGCATTGGGGTGCGGCACGCGTTGCGGCTCCTGCGTACCGGAAATCAAGAGAATGCTGGCGGCGCCACCGGTGCCGACCGCAGTGAACGCCTGAGGAGACGCCCATGAATGGCAAGGTCTGGCTGGTGGGTGCGGGGCCCGGTGACCCGGAGCTGCTGACGCTGAAAGCGGTGCGGGTGCTCAACGGCGCCGAGGTGGTGATGATCGACGACCTGGTCAACCCGGCGGTGCTGGAGCACTGCCCGGGCGCCCGGGTGATCCGCGTCGGCAAGCGTGGGGGCTGTCGCTCGACGCCGCAGGCCTTCATCCATCGCCTGATGCTGCGCTACGCACGCCAGGGCAGGCACGTGGTGCGCCTCAAGGGCGGCGACCCCTGCATCTTCGGCCGGGGCGGCGAGGAGGCGCAGTGGCTGGCCGAACGTGAGGTAGAGAGCGAACTGGTCAACGGCATCACAGCCGGCCTGGCGGGGGCCACACAGTGCGGCATCCCCCTGACCCTGCGCGGCATCAGCCGGGGCGTAACCCTGGTCACCGCCCACACCCAGGACGACAGCGAACCCGAGTGGCAGGCCCTGGCCCGCAGCGGCACCACGCTGGTGGTGTACATGGGCGTGGCGCGCCTGGCGGCGGTCCGTGAAGGCCTGCTGGCCGGCGGCATGGCGGCGGATATGCCGGTGGCGATGATCGAGAACGCCTCCCTGCCCCATCAGCGCGAATGCCGCAGCACGCTGGCACGGATGCAGGCCGACGCCGGCACCTTCCAGCTCAAGAGCCCGGCGATCCTGGTGATCGGCGAGGTGGCCGGTGAGGCCGTGGCAGTGTCCGAGGCGCTGAGCGCCTGATCGGGCGGCATTCCACGGCTCGGCATCGCAACGTTGGGTTTCGTACCTCTACCCAACCTACGTGTTCCCTGTAGGTTGGTGCCGAGCGTGCGAGGCCCAACGAGCCAAACCAGGACTCTCGGCACTTTTCTCCAGGCAAAGAAAAACCCGGCCGAGGCCGGGTTTTTCCAAAGCTCAGACCAATTACTTGGCTTGGGCTTCTACTTCAGCTTCTACGCGACGGTTGACAGCGCGGCCAGCGTCGGTGGCGTTGTCGGCAACCGGGCGGGACTCACCGTAACCAACCGAGTTGACGCGCTCGGAACCTACACCGTACTGGTTGACCAGGACTTCACGAACGGCGTTGGCACGACGCTCGGACAGTTTCTGGTTGTAGGCGTCGGTGCCGACGGAGTCGGTGTGGCCTTCAACGGTGGTGGTGGTCGACGGGTACTGGTTCATGAAGTCAGCCAGGTTCTTGATGTCGCCGTAGCTTTCTTCTTTGACCTTGGACTTGTCGAAGTCGAACTTGACGTCCAGCTCGACGCGAACCACTTCGGCAACGGCCGGGCAGCCATCGGCGTCAACGGTGACGTTGGCCGGGGTGTCCGGGCACTTGTCGACGTTGTCGCAGACGCCGTCGTTGTCGCTGTCGGAGCAGACTTCGGCAACCGGAGCCGGGGCCGGCTCGGCAGCGGGCTTGGAGCCACCACCGAAGTTCACGCCAACACCTACGCCAGCGGCCCACTCGGACTCGCCCACATCGATGTTGTACATGCCGTCCAGGCCGGCTTTGGCGTAGAAGTTCTCGGTGAAGTAGTACTTCAGGCCGGTGCCGATGTTGGCGAAGGTGCTGTGGTCACGACCGGTACGGGCCGGCACGTTGCTGATGCTCTGGTGAGCGAAGCCAGCGGAAACGTACGGGCGCAGGCCGACACCCGGGGTGCCGAAGTGGTAGATGGCATCGAGGCCAGCCTGGCTGCCCTTGATGTTCTTGTTACCGGTGTCGTTTTCGGAACGAATGTCGTGAAACTCGCCATAGGACAGAGCCAGTTCGACGTCGTCAGTGAGGTAGTAACCAACCGAACCACCGAACAGGTTGCCGTTGGACAGATCACGCGAGCTGTCGGTGAAGTAGCGCTTGCCGAAAGCCTCCACCTCGACAGCGCCTTGGCCTTGCGCCAGCGCGTTCAGAGAAAATGCGGCAACGAGAGAGCCAACGGCTACGCCTAAGGTGTTTTTCAGTTTCATCCGTAAATCCCCATCTTGGTTGTCAGTAAGTTGTCGAACAATCTCGGAAGACAACTTGGTCGGCAAGTTTACCAGAACTCGCTGATCTAAGAGATTAATTTTGCCCAACTAAGTTTCGGTCAGACCTGAAAATTTTTCTCTCAAGCGATCCAGCGCGCGCTTGTAACGCATCTTCGTCGCGCTCAGACCCATATGCATAATGTCAGCAATTTCCTGAAATTCCAGTTCTGCGACAAAGCGCAGCACCAGGATTTCACGATCGATCGGGTTCACATGCACCAGCCATCTTTCAAGGCCCCCACGCTCTTCGAGCTTGGGTGCCTTCTCCTCCGAGGCCTCCTCGAGAGGATCGAGACTCAAGGCATCAAGTAAGCGACGTTTACGACGCTCTTTCCGATATTGGGTAATGCATTCGTTATACGTGATGCTATAGAGCCATGTCTTGAACTTGGACTTCCCTTCGAAGTTCTTCAATCCATACAGCACCTTCAGCATCACCTCCTGACAGACATCGTCGGCGTCTCGTTCGTTCCCCAAATATCGGGCACAGACGTTGAACAGGGTGCGCTGGTAGCGACGCATGAGTTCTTCATAGGCGCGCGTGACATGAAACAGCTCGACATGGGCGCGCTCCACCAGCTCTTCATCGGAGAGCTCGCGAGGGTCGTAGCGCAAGGAAAGCGATTGGGGCTTGTTCAAAACGGGTCGGGCCGACAGTCAGGTCAGGAGCCGCCGGAACGCGAGGCAGCGCTCCGCTATGGCGGCATACATTAGCAAGGGTTGAGGAGCCGCGTTAGCGGCTCGTTACCCGCTGGTCGAGCAATGTCCGGTTGGACACCGACACGAGGTCGCCCTCGTCGGTGAGGATGATGGTCTTCACCGTGCCTATTTCCTCGATCTGCCCCTCGACGTCACCCACCTTCACGTCCTGCCCCACCTGGTAGAGCTCGCGCACGTAGATGCCGGCGATGATCTGCCCGGCGATGTCGCGACTGCCAAGGCCCAGCGCCAGCGCGGCGGCCAGGCCGATGGAGATCAGCACGATGGCGATGACGTTGTTCAGCAGGTCGGTCTTGACCTCCAGTTGCCCGATGGCCACCGAGATGCTGATGATGATCACCAGGCCCTGGGCGATGCGCCCCAGACCGTGGGCGTAGTCCAGCCCCACCCCTTCGGCGGCGCCACGGACGATGCCGCTGACCAGCTGCGCCAGGAGCACGCCGGCCAGCAGCACCAGGGCTGCACCGAGCACCTTGGGCAGGTAGAGGGCGAGCATGTCGAGGGTGGCTGAGACGCGGTCGAGGCCGAGGGATTCGGCGGCGGAAACCAGGAAGATCAGCAGCACGAACCAGTAGACGATCTTGCCGATCAGCGTGGAGACCGGCACCTGGATGCCGACGCGGGCGAGAATCTTGGTCAGGCCGGTACCGCCCATCAGGCGATCGAGGCCGAGCTTGGCCAGCAGCTTGGACAGCAGGGTGTCGAGCAGCTTGGCCACGACGAAGCCCAGCAGGACCACGACCAGGGCACCGAACAGGCGCGGGATGAAGCCGGCCACCGGTGTCCACACCGTGGTCATGGCGTTAACGATACCTTGGGTCCAGGGGTCGAATTCCATGTTCAATCAGCCTTGTCAGCGGAGCGTTTCGATGAGGTACGACGAGAGACCGGCGCCACGTGGGCCGAGCCGTTGTTGAGGGCGATCATCAGTGCCTCGGCCCAATGGCCGAGCAGGCTGAACAGGTCGCCGACGCCAACCTGGCGGTTGGCGGTCTTGAGCACGCGGCCCAGCGCGGCGTTGTCATCGTGCTCGGATGACGAACGCTTGAGCAGGTCCCGCAGGGATTCTTCGAACGGATCGTGCATGCGCACCTCACGTGGATATGTCGGCTAGACGAGGCCAGCGATCAGCGGGTCACATCAGAGCCAGCGCAGGCGACGAAAGAGCCACCACTGGAACGCGGCGACGCCGAGAATCAGCAGGCAGGCGACGACGAAGCCATAGGGCGCGTCGGCACCAGGGATACCCCCGACGTTGATACCCAGCAGGCCGGTGATGAAGCTCATCGGCAGGAAGAAACCGGTGATGATGCCCAGCAGGTACATGGTGCGGGTCATGCGCTCGCTCATGCGCCGGTTCTCCGACTCCAGCACCAGGCCGACGCGCTCGCGGATCAGCTCGAGCTCTTCCAGGTAGCGGGTGAGGCGGTTGTTCAGCTCGTTCCAGTAATCGGTGTCGTCGGCGGCGAACCAGCTCATGCGGTTGCGCATCAGCTGGCCATAGATGTCCCGCTGCGGCGCCAGGAAACGCTTGAGGCCGGCGGCGCGACGACGGATGTGCAGCATCAGGTCGTGATCGGGGTTGTAGCGCTCGCTGGCATCCAAGCGCTCCTCCTGCTCGTCGACCTCCTCGGAAAGCGAGGCGACCAGGGCATCGACCTTGTCGGTCAGGTGCTCGGCCAGGTAGAGCAGCACCTCGGAGGCGGTCTTCGGCCCGGTGCCGCCATTCCACTGCTCGATCAGCTCGTCGGTGGCGTGCAGCGGTCGCAGGCGCAGGGAGATGACGCGCTGCGCATCGGCGAAGATGCGCACCGCGACCATGTCCTCGGGCTGGGCACCCGGGTTGAGGTTGACGCCTCGCAGGAACAGCAGCAGCTGGTTCTCCGGCAGGCTCACCAGGCGCGGGCGGGTGCTTTCCTCCAGCAGCAGGTCACAGGCGAACTCGCTCAGCCCGCTGGCCTCGCGCAGCCACTGGCGCGCCAGCGCGTGGCCGCGGTCCCAGTGCAGCCAGAGGCTTTCCGGTTCCTGCAGCTCGATGACATCCAGCTCGTCCTTGGTGATGGAGCGCGCCCCACCCCGGCCATCCAGGACATAGGCGTGCACCAGCCCCCAGCGTACGTTGCGTTCCTCGACCATCCTCAGCGAGTACCCCGTCCGGTCATTCCGGCATCTTCAGGGCTTGCGGAGAGACGATGATGCCGTTGTTGTCGGCATAGACGAATTCGCCCGGGCGGAAGGTGATGCCGCCGAAGGTGACGGCCACGTTGAGGTCGCCGATACCGCGCTTGTCGGTCTTCATCGGATGGCTGGCCAGGGCCTGTACACCCAGGTCGGTCTGGGCGATGACGTCGACGTCGCGGATGCAGCCGTATACGACGATGCCTTCCCAGCCGTTCTTCGCCGCCTTCTCGGCCAGCATGTCGCCCAGCAGGGCGCGACGCAGGGAGCCGCCGCCGTCCACCACCAGCACCTTGCCCTGGCCCGGCAGGTCGACCTGCTCCTTGACCAGGGAGTTGTCCTCGAAGCACTTGATGGTGACGATCTCGCCACCGAAGGAATCGCGGCCGCCGAAGTTGCTGAACATCGGCTCGACGACCTGCACCAGGTCCGGGTACGCGTCGCACAGATCAGGGGTGACGTATTGCATGGCAAGGCTCCTTGATGGGTTTACAGGTCGAGGCCGACACGATCACCGTCATGAGCCAGCGTCAGCCGAAGCGGCGGCGAACAGGCCGCATCGAGGGCGCGGCCACTGTCCGGATCGAAGGCGATCCCGTGGCGGGAACAGCGCAGCACCCTACCTTCGAGCGTGCCGTTGTGCAAGGGCGCGCCCCTGCGCCGGCGTGGGTTTTCCAGGATGATGCCCTGCTGATCACCGACGATCAGCAGCAATTGACGGCCACTCGGCTGGCAAGTCCCGCACTGGCCATCCTGCTGATCGATCCGGCGCTCCAGCGCGACGAGCCTGCACCCTCCGCCTCGATACGGCCCCTGCATCTTTAGCACAGCGCCATAGCGCCTGGAATGGGGCTTCAGACGGCGGGCACCGCCTGGCCGAACGAGCCGGGCAACTGCAACTGACCGAGCCAGTGCTCCACCAGCGGCCAGACCTCCTGCTGGGCATGCTTGCTGACCAGCATCTCGATATGACCGTAGTCGTCGGCGAAGCCATTCTCTCGGGACAGGCAGAGGAACTGCTTCGCCTCGCTGCCGAACTGCTCCAGCAGCTTGCGGCAGGCCCAGGCCGGGTCCTGCCGGTCGCCGGCAGCACCGACGGCCAATACCGGCACATTCACCTCGGCGAGCCCCTTCCACCAGTCGCGCTCGGCATCGCCGAAGCGACCGAACAGGCCGTGCCAGCGCAGGCTTTCCAGGCCGATGCCGATGGGCTCGTCCTCGGGCCCGCGCTTGAGGCCAGGCCCGGACAGCACGGCCAGGCGCTTGAGCAGGAAGCGTCCGCTCCACTCCACCGGCGGAACCTTCAGGGGCCAGTAGACGCGACTGATCTGGCTGCCGAACAATGCGACGGACGCAACGTGCTCCCCCGCCAGGTAATGACCGCCCAACGCCGCCGCAAGCGTGATCCCGCCCAGGGAATGACCGATCCAGTGGGGCGCCTGCGCCGCCTGTTCGCGGACGAAGGCCCCGATGGCCGGCAGGTCGTAGCGCGCGTAGTCGGCGACGCGGTTGCGCCGGTAGTCCTGGTTGCGCGGCGACAGGCCGTGGCCACGCATCTCGGCGATCCACACGTCGAAGCCGGCACGGGCCAGGTGCGGGCCGAGCCCGAGGCCTTTGGGCGAGTACCAGAAGCGACGATTGGAGAAGCTGCCGTGCAGGAGGACCACGGGTACGCCACGCTGCTCCTCGTGGCCGGGCAGCCCCAGCCGGGTGATGACCAGCTCGACACTGGAGTCGGGGCTGTTTCCGGGCTTGAGGCGATAGACGTCTTCCGTGATGTCGCCACGGAGTTCCGCGCTGATCAGCGCGACGGGGAATAGATCACTGCTGCTTTGCATGAATGCTACTTGCACGAAAAAGGGCGGGTTTGCAGCCCGCCCTTCTTCTGGTTGCGGTTAGAAGGTCACGCCTGGCCTTCGGCCAGGAAGAACCAGGTATCGAGGACCGAGTCGGGGTTCAGCGACACGCTCTCGATGCCCTGCTCCATGAGCCACTTGGCCAGGTCCGGATGGTCGGACGGGCCCTGGCCGCAGATGCCGATGTACTTGCCGGCCTTGTTGCAGGCGGCGATGGCATTGGCCAGCAGCTTCTTGACCGCCGGATTACGCTCGTCGAACAGGTGGGCGACGATGCCGGAGTCACGGTCCAGGCCCAGGGTCAGCTGGGTCAGGTCATTGGAACCGATGGAGAAGCCATCGAAGAACTCGAGGAACTCCTCGGCCAGCAGCGCGTTGGACGGCAGCTCGCACATCATGATGACCTTGAGGCCGTTGTCGCCGCGCTTCAGGCCGTTGCTGGCCAGCAGCTCGACCACCTGGCTGGCTTCGCCCAGGGTACGGACGAAGGGCACCATGATCTCGACGTTGGTCAGGCCCATGTCGTTGCGCACTTTCTTCAGCGCACGGCATTCCAGCTCGAAGCAGTCACGGAAGGATTCGCTGATGTAGCGCGAGGCGCCACGGAAGCCGAGCATCGGGTTCTCTTCTTCCGGCTCGTAGAGCTTGCCGCCGATCAGGTTGGCGTATTCGTTGGACTTGAAGTCCGAGAGACGCACGATGACCTTCTTCGGCCAGAAGGCCGCGGCCAGGGTGCTGATGCCCTCGACCAGCTTCTCGACGTAGAAGCCGACCGGATCGTCATAGCCGGCGATGCGCTTCTCGACGCTGTCCTTGATCTCGCTGGGCAGGCCGGCGAAGTTCAGCAGCGCCTTGGGGTGCACGCCGATCATGCGGTTGATGATGAATTCCAGGCGCGCCAGGCCGACACCCTCGTTGGGCAGCTGGGCGAAGTCGAAGGCGCGGTCGGGGTTGCCGACGTTCATCATGATCTTGAACGGCAGCTCGGGCATGGCGTCGACGGAGTTCTTGCGGATGTCGAAGCCCAGTTCGCCTTCGAAGATGAAGCCGGTGTCGCCTTCGGCGCAGGAGACGGTCACGCCCTGGCCATCCTTCAGCACCTGGGTCGCGTTGCCGCAGCCGACGACAGCCGGGATGCCCAGTTCACGGGCGATGATCGCGGCGTGGCAGGTACGGCCGCCACGGTTGGTGACGATGGCGCTGGCGCGCTTCATCACCGGTTCCCAGTCCGGGTCGGTCATGTCGGAGACCAGCACGTCGCCCGGCTGGACCTTGTCCATCTCGGAAACGTCGTGGATCACCTTCACCGGGCCGGCGCCGATGCGCTGGCCGATGGCGCGGCCTTCCACCAGGACGGTGCCCTTTTCCTTCAGCAGGTAGCGCTCCATCACGGTGGCGCTGGCGCGGCTCTTAACGGTCTCGGGACGGGCCTGCACGATGTACAGCTTGCCGTCGTCACCGTCCTTGGCCCATTCGATGTCCATCGGGCGACCGTAGTGCTTCTCGATGATCATGGCCTGCTTGGCCAGCTCGGTGACCTCGGCATCGGTGATGCAGAAGCGGGCGCGTTCGGCGCGGTCGACGTCGACGGTCTTCACCGACTTGCCGGCCTTGGCTTCGTCGCCGTAGATCATCTTGATCGCCTTGCTGCCCAGGTTGCGGCGCAGGATCGCGGGGCGGCCGGCTTCCAGGGTGTGCTTGTGCACGTAGAACTCGTCGGGGTTCACCGCGCCCTGCACCACGGTCTCGCCGAGGCCGTAGGCACCGGTGATGAACACCACGTCACGGAAGCCGGACTCGGTGTCCAGGGTGAACATCACGCCGGCGGTGCCGGTTTCCGAGCGCACCATGCGCTGCACGCCGGCGGACAGGGCGACCAGCTTGTGGTCGAAACCCTGGTGCACGCGGTAGGCGATGGCGCGGTCGTTGAAGAGGGAAGCGAAGACTTCCTTGGCGGCACGGATCACGTTGTCCACGCCACGGATGTTGAGGAAGGTTTCCTGCTGGCCGGCGAAGGACGCATCCGGCAGGTCCTCGGCGGTGGCGGAGGAGCGCACGGCCACGGCCATGTTGTCATTGCCACCGGCCATGGTGGCGAAGGCGGAACGGATCTCGGCATCCAGGCGCGGGGGGAACTCGGCGTCCATCACCCACTGGCGGATCTGCGCACCGGTCTTGGCCAGGGCAGCGACATCATCGACATCGAGGGCATCCAGCGCGGCGTGGATCTGATCATTGAGGCCGCTCTGCTCGAGGAAGTCGCGATAGGCCTGCGCAGTAGTGGCGAAACCACCGGGAACGGATACCCCGGCGCCAGCCAGATTGCTGATCATCTCGCCCAGGGATGCGTTCTTGCCCCCCACATGCTCAACATCGTGGACGCCGAGCTTATCGAGGGAAACTACGTACTCTACCAAGGTGATCTCTCCACTATCTGTTGGAAAAGCTCGTGCGGAGCGGTTCCGCCGTGTTCTGGCGCGAGGCCGGAAAAATGAGTCACAATGCGGGCCGGCAATGGGCCAGCAAAAACGGGCCTATGATAGCCAAGAATCGATCCCGACTTAAGGCCTTTGGCGCATGAAACGAACCGCTTTTTTCATCTCCGACGGTACCGGCATCACCGCTGAAACCCTCGGGCAGAGCCTGTTGGCGCAGTTCGAGACCATTACCTTCGCGAAGCTCACGCGGCCTTATATAGACAGCGTCGAAAAAGCGCGCGCCATGGTACAGCAAATCAATATAGCTGCCGAGGCGGACGGGGCCCGGCCCATCATCTTCGACACCATAGTGAACCAGGAAATCCGTGACATTCTCGCCACGTCCAACGGGTTCATGATCGACATCTTCTCGACCTTCCTCTCCCCGCTGGAACAGGAACTCACCTCGCACTCCTCGTACTCGGTGGGCAAGTCGCACTCGATCGCCCACAGCGCCAACTACATGGAGCGCATCGAGGCCGTGAACTTCGCCCTCGACAACGACGACGGCGCCCGCACCCATTACTACGACAAGGCCGACCTCATCCTCGTTGGCGTATCCCGCTGCGGAAAGACGCCGACCTGCCTGTATATGGCAATGCAATACGGAATTCGTGCGGCAAATTATCCGCTGACCGAAGAGGACATGGAGCGCCTGCAACTGCCGGCCGCCCTGAAGAAGTACAAGAGCAAGCTGTTCGGCCTGACCATCGACCCCGATCGCCTCACCGCGATCCGCAACGAGCGCAAGCCCAACAGCCGCTACGCCAGCTTCGCCCAGTGCGAGTTCGAGGTCCGCGAGGTGGAGAACCTGTTCCGCCGCGAGAACATCAACTTCATCAACTCCACGCATTTCTCGGTCGAGGAAATCTCGGCGAAGATCCTCGTCGAGAAAGGCGTCGAGCGGAGGCTCAAGTAAGTCTTTAGCTGGAAGCTGGAAGCTGGAAGCTGGAAGCTGGAAGCTGGAAAGCATTCGACTTCAAGCTTCAGGCTTCCAGCTAATGCTCTAGAGCGCCTCCCCCGGAACTCTTACCACTCCCTCCATCAATATCCGCGCACTGCGGCTCATGATCGCCTTGGTCACCTGCCACTGGCCGTCCACCTGCCGGGCTTCGGCGCCCACGCGCAGGGTGCCCGAAGGGTGTCCGAAACGCACCGCCGTGCGCTCGCCGCCGCCGGCCGCCAGGTTCACCAGGGTGCCGGGGATGGCCGCCGCGGTGCCAATGGCGACCGCCGCCGTGCCCATCATCGCGTGGTGCAGCTTGCCCATGGACAGCGCCCGCACCAGCAGGTCGATCTCGTCGGCCTTCACCGTCTTGCCGCTGGAGGCCCGGTAGTCCCTGGGCGGCGCGACGAACGCCACCTTCGGCGTGTGCTGGCGGGTCAGCGCCTCTTCGGGGGCCTTGATCAGCCCCATGCGCAGCGCGCCGGCGACACGGATCTTCTCGAAGCGCGCCAGCGCCTCGGGGTCGCCGTTGATGGCCTCGCGCAGCTCGGTGCCGGTGTAGCCGATGTCTTCGGCGTTGACGAACACCGTGGGAATGCCGGCAGTGATCAGGGTCGCCTTGAAGGTGCCCACGCCCGGCACGTCCAGCTCATCCACCAGGTTGCCGGTGGGGAACATCGAACCGCCCTCCTCCCCGTCATCCGACGGATCGAGGAATTCCAGCACGATCTCCGCCGCCGGGAAGGTCACCCCGTCCAGCTCGAAATCGCCGGTTTCCTGCACCTGGCCATCGGTGACCGGCACGTGGGCGATGATGGTTTTCTGGATGTTGGCCTGCCAGATGCGCACCACGCAGGTGCCGTTGGCCGGAATGCGTGACGGGTCCACCAGCCCGGCATGGATGGCGAAGGCGCCCGCCGCGGTGGACAAATTGCCACAGTTGCCGCTCCAGTCGACGAAGGCCTTGTCGATGGAGACCTGCCCGTAGAGGTAGTCGACATCGTGCCCGGGCTGGCTGCTCTTCGACAGGATCACGCACTTGCTGGTACTTGAGGTCGCCCCGCCCATGCCGTCGATGTGCGCAGCGTAGGGATCGGGGCTGCCGATCACCCGCATGAACAGCCGGTCACGGGCCTCGCCCGGCACCTGGCAGGCCTCGGGCAGGTCCTGCAGGCGGAAGAACACGCCCTTGCTGGTGCCGCCACGGATGTAGGTGGCGGGGATTTTCACTTGCGGCAGATGAGCCATGAGTGCAGTCCTGAGAAAGGGCCCGGATGCCATCCGGGCATGACCATGTTCGGTACTCCCCGGATTGCATCCGGGCTAAGTCCTCGATGAGCCGCAGGGTGGATGGCGCTTTTCCGTCCACCAATGGCAAGCACCACGGTGGATCGATGAGGCGCCCTCCACCCCACGCAGTCAGGCGACCTCGCCCTTGAGGAAGTCCTTGGCAAAGCGCTGCAGCACGCCACCGGCCTTGTACACGCTGACGTCGGCGGCAGTGTCCAGGCGGCAGGTGACCGGCACCCGCACCACCTCGCCGTTGCGACGATTGACCACCAGGGTCAGGTCGCAGCGCGGCGAAATGTCGCCTTCGACGTCGTAGGTCTCGGTGCCGTCCAGGCCCAGGGTCAGGCGCGTGGTGCCCGGCTTGAACTCCACCGGCAGCACACCCATGCCCACCAGGTTGGTGCGGTGGATGCGCTCGAAGCCTTCGGCCACGATCACTTCCACACCCGCCAGGCGCACGCCCTTGGCCGCCCAGTCGCGGGACGAGCCCTGCCCGTAGTCGGCACCGGCCACGATGATCAGGTTCTGCTTGCGGTTCATGTAGGTCTCGATGGCTTCCCACATGCGCATCACCTGGCCTTCCGGCTCCACGCGGGCCAGCGAGCCCTTCTTCACCTGCCCGTCGACCACGGCCATCTCGTTGACCAGCTGCGGGTTGGCGAAGGTGGCGCGCTGGGCCGTCAGGTGGTCGCCACGGTGGGTGGCGTAGGAGTTGAAGTCCTCCTCCGGCAGGCCCATTTTCGCCAGGTACTCGCCGGCGGCCGAGTCCGCCAGGATGGCGTTGGACGGCGACAGGTGGTCGGTGGTGATGTTGTCCGGCAGGATCGCCAGCGGCCGCATGCCCTTGAGTGTGCGCTCGCCGGCCAGCGCGCCTTCCCAGTACGGGGGGCGGCGGATGTAGGTGGACATCGGACGCCAGTCGTACAGCGGGCTTTCCGCTTCCTGCACGCTGCCCAGGTCGAACATCGGGATGTAGATCTGCTTGAACTGCTCGGGCTTCACCGAGGCCGCGACGATGGCGTCGATCTCCTCGTCGCTTGGCCACAGGTCCTTCAGCGTGACGGGGTTGCCCTGGGCATCGGTGCCCAGCGGGTCCTGCTCGATGTCGAAACGCACGGTGCCGGCGATGGCATAGGCCACCACCAGCGGCGGCGAGGCGAGGAAGGCCTGCTTGGCGTAGGGGTGGATGCGCCCGTCGAAGTTGCGGTTGCCCGAGAGCACGGCGGTGGCGTACAGGTCGCGGTCGATGATCTCCTTCTGGATCACCGGGTCCAGCGCGCCGGACATGCCGTTACAGGTGGTGCAGGCGTAGGCGACGATGCCGAAGCCGAGTTTCTCCAGCTCCGGCAGCAGACCGGCTTCCTCCAGGTACAGCTTGGCGACCTTGGAGCCCGGCGCAAAGGAGGTCTTCACCCAGGGCTTGCGCACCAGGCCGAGGGCATTGGCCTTCTTCGCCACCAGGCCGGCAGCGATCACGTTGCGCGGGTTGGAGGTGTTGGTGCAGCTGGTGATGGCAGCGATGATCACCGCGCCATCGGGCATCAGGCCCTTCGCCTCTTCGTCACGACCGGCCTGCAGCTTGGCCTCGTCGGCGATGCCGCGCTCGGCCAGCGCCGAGGTGGGCAGGCGGCGGTGCGGGTTGGAGGGGCCGGCCATGTTGCGCACCACGCTGCCCAGGTCGAAGCTCAGCACGCGCTCGTACTCGGCGGTCTTCAGCGCGCTGCTCCACAGCCCCAGAGTCTTGGCGTAGTGCTCCACCAGCGCCACCTGCTCCGGCTCGCGGCCGGTGAGCTTGAGGTAGTCGATGGTCTGCTCGTCGATGTAGAACATCGAGGCGGTGGCGCCGTATTCCGGGCACATGTTGGAGATGGTCGCGCGGTCGCCGATGGACAGGCTGTCCGCCCCCTCGCCGAAGAACTCGACGTAGGCGCCCACCACACGCTCCTTGCGCAGGAACTCGGTGATCGCCAGGACGATGTCGGTGGCGGTGATGCCGGGCTGACGCTTGCCGGTCAGCTCGACGCCGACGATGTCGGGCAGGCGCATCATCGACGGGTGGCCGAGCATCACGGTCTCGGCTTCCAGGCCGCCGACACCGATGGCGATCACGCCCAGGGCGTCCACGTGCGGGGTGTGCGAGTCGGTGCCGACGCAGGTGTCGGGGAAGGCGATGCCGCCGCGCGCCTGGATCACCGGGCTCATCTTCTCCAGGTTGATCTGGTGCATGATCCCGTTCCCGGCGGGGATCACGTCGACGTTCTTGAACGCGGTCTTGGTCCACTCGATGAAGTGGAAGCGGTCCTCGTTGCGGCGGTCCTCGATGGCGCGGTTCTTCTCGAAGGCATCCGGGTCGAAGCCGGCAGCTTCCACTGCCAGGGAGTGGTCGACGATCAACTGGGTCGGCACCACCGGGTTGACCTTGGACGGGTCCCCGCCCTGCTCGGCGATGGCATCACGCAGGCCGGCCAGGTCCACCAGCGCGGTCTGCCCGAGGATGTCGTGGCAGACCACGCGCGCCGGGTACCAGGGGAAGTCCAGGTCGCGCTTGCGATAAACCAGCTGCTCCAGCGATGCGGTCAGGTCGGCGGGCTCGCAACGGCGCACCAGCTGCTCGGCCAGCACGCGGGAGGTGTAGGGGAGCTTGTCCCAGGCGCCGGCCTGGATCGCCTCGACCGCCTCGCGGGCGTCGAAGTAATCCAGCGCGGTGCCGGGCAAGCGCTTGCGGTATTGGCTGTTCACGGTCGTGGTCATTGTTATTTACGGTCCTTGAGCGGCACGAACTTCAGGTCTTCAGGGCCTGTGTAGTTGGCGCTCGGGCGGATGATCTTGCCGTCGATGCGCTGTTCGATGACGTGGCTGGACCAACCCGAGGTGCGGGCGATCACGAACAGCGGGGTGAACATGGCGGTGGGCACGCCCATCATGTGGTAGCTGACGGCGCTGAACCAATCGAGGTTGGGGAACATCTTCTTGATGTCCCACATGGTGCTTTCCAGGCGCTCGGCGATGTCGAACATCTTGGTGTTGCCCTGCTCCACGGAGAGCTCGCGAGCCACTTCCTTGATCACCTTGTTGCGCGGGTCGGAGACGGTGTAGACCGGGTGGCCGAAGCCGATGATCACTTCCTTCTTCTCGACACGGGCGCGGATGTCGGCCTCGGCCTCATCCGGGCTGTCGTAGCGCTTCTGCACTTCGAAGGCCACTTCGTTGGCGCCGCCATGCTTGGGCCCGCGCAGCGCGCCGATGGCGCCGGCGATGCAGGAATACATGTCCGAGCCGGTGCCGGCGATCACCCGCGAGGTGAAGGTGGAGGCGTTGAACTCGTGCTCGGCGTACAGGTTCAGCGAGGTGTGCATGGCGCGCACCCAGGATTCGCGGGGCTTCTCGCCATGCAGCAGGTGCAGGAAGTGGCCGCCGATGGAGTCGTCGTCGGTCTCCACCTCGATGCGCTTGCCGTTGTGGCTGTAGTGGTACCAGTACAGCAGCGCGGAACCGAGGGAGGCCATCAGCTTGTCGGCGATGTCGCGGGCGCCAGGGTGGTTGTGGTCGTCCTTCTCCGGCGACAGGCAGCCCAGCACGGAGACGGCAGTGCGCATCACGTCCATCGGGTGGGCGGAAGGCGGCAGCTGCTCCAGCGCAGCCTTGACGCCAGCGGGCAGGCCGCGCAGGGCCTTGAGCTTGGCCTTGTAGCCGGCCAGTTCGGCCACATTGGGCAGCTTGCCGTGGACCAGCAGGTGGGCGATCTCTTCGAATTCGCAGCGATTGGCGAAATCCAGCACGTCGTAGCCCCGGTAGTGCAGGTCGTTGCCGGTACGGCCCACGGTGCACAGGGCGGTGTTGCCGGCGGCGGTGCCGGAAAGGGCCACGGATTTCTTCGGCTTGAAGCCCGGAGTGGTGGTTTCGGTGGTGCTCATCGGTATCTCCTCGAGTCTTTTTGTTCTGTTGCGCTGTATGGCGGGCCGGAAGGTGATCCGATGAAGCCCTACCAGCGACGCTGATGGGGTGGGCTGAAGCGGATCGCCGCCCGGCCCACCCTGCCCTGATTACTTCTTGCCGGCGGCGAACAGCGCATCGAGCTTCTGCTCGAAGGCGTGGTAGCCGATGCGGTCGTACAGCTCCGCGCGGGTCTGCATCAGCTCGATCACGTCCTTCTGGTGGCCGCTCTGGCGAATGGCGGTGTACACGGTTTCCGCCGCCTTGTTGGCCGCGCGGAAGGCCGACAGCGGGTAGAGCTGGATGGCCACGCCAACCGAGGCCAGCTCGTCCCGGGTGAACAGCGGGGTGGCGCCGAACTCGGTGATGTTGGCCAGCACCGGCACGTTCAGCTCCTTGACGAAGCGCGCGTAGGTGGGCAGGTCGTAGGCGGCCTCGGCGAAGATGCCGTCGGCGCCGGCTTCGACGTAGCGCTTGCAGCGCTCGATGGCGGCGTCCACGCCCTCGGCCTGGATGGCGTCGGTGCGGGCGATGAGGAAGAAGTCCGGGTCGGTCCGGGCGTCAGCGGCGGCGCGCACGCGGTCGACCATCTCCTCGCAGGAGACGATCTCCTTGCCCGGGCGGTGGCCGCAACGCTTGGCACCGACCTGGTCCTCGATGTGGGCCGCGGCGGCGCCGGCCTTGATCAGGTTCTTCACCGTGCGTTCGATGTTGAAGGCGCTCGGGCCGAAGCCCGTGTCGATGTCCACCAGCAACGGCAGGTCGCAGACATCGGTGATGCGGCGCACGTCGGTGAGCACGTCGTCCAGGGTGTTGATGCCCAGGTCCGGCAGGCCCAGCGAACCCGCCGCCACGCCACCACCGGAAAGATAGATGGCCTTGTAGCCGGCACGCTTGGCCAGCAGCGCATGGTTGGCGTTGATCGCACCGATCACCTGCAGCGGGCTTTCTTCGGCAAGGGCCTGGCGGAAGCGCTGGCCGGCGGAGAGCTGGGTCATGAATCACCTCGGGTCTGGGAGGGGTTGGCGACGGCGCCCTGGTAGTGGCGCTCGATATTGCGCTTGGAGGCGCCGATGTGACGGCGCATCAGCAGCTCGGCCAGTTCACCGTCACGGTCGGCGATGGCATCGAGAATGCGGTGGTGCTCGGCAAAGGCCTGGCGCGGGCGATTGGGCACGCTGGAGAACTGCAGGCGGTACATGCGCACCAGCTGGTACAGCTCGCCGCAGAGCATGCGGGTCAGGGTCTGGTTGCCGCTGCCCTGGATGATCCGGTAGTGGAAGTCGAAGTCGCCTTCCTGCTGGTAGTAGCCACGTCCAGCCTGGAAGGCCTCGTCGCGCTCATGGGTCTCCAGCACCGCGCGCAGCTCGTCGATCTCCGCCTGGGTCATGCGCTCGGCCGCGAGGCGGCAGGCCATGCCCTCGAGGGATTCACGGATTTCATAGAGTTCGATCAGCTCGGCATGGCTCAGGGACACCACCCGCGCACCGACGTGGGGGACGCGCACCAGCAGCTTCTGCCCTTCCAGGCGATGGATCGCCTCGCGCAGCGGGCCGCGGCTGATGCCGTAGGCACGCGCCAGCTCGGGCTCGGAAATCTTGCTGCCGGGCGCGATCTCGCCCTTGACGATGGCCGCCTGGATGCGCCGGAAGACGTGCTCGGACAGGGTTTCCGAATCTTCGGTTTGGGCGACGGGTTCTTCAGCGGCATCCAGCATGATTGTCGACACATTGAAAATTAACATCGACAAACTACCGCCGCAGACCATTTCAGTCAAACCAAAACACAGCCATTGTCGACAATCGTCGTAGATCGCAAAAAATTCATTTGAACCCGTCACAGCCTTAACAAAGCGTCATAAGCGTCTGTCGCCCCGGAAAACCTGCGTGTTAGAATGCGCCGCTCATGCGCCTGGCGGGGCGCTGCTAGACTCGTACGCCAGGCGCCGAGGCCATCAGGCCAGGCATCGGGCATCAGGACCTCGAACGTTCTCCAAGGACCCATGACTCTCAAGCCCTTCGCATTGCTCATATGCCTGCTAGCACTGCCAGGCCTCAGCCTTGCCGCCGACAAGACCATCTATGGCCTGAACGAATACGCCCGTCTCTCCGGCCTCGACCTGGTGGTCGCCGCCAAGCTCGACACCGGCGCCAAGACAGCCTCCCTGAGTGCCCGCGACATCAAGCGCTTCAAGCGTGATGGCGAAACCTGGGTACGCTTCTACCTGGCCATCGACGATGCCCACGCGCATCCCATCGAGCGGCCCCTGGCGCGCATCAGCAAGATCAAGCGCCGTGCCGGCGACTACGATCCGGATGAAGACAAGACCTACACGGCACGCCCGGTGATCGAACTCGACGTCTGCATGGGCAGCGCCCTGCGCACGATCGAAGTGAACCTCACCGACCGTAGCGCTTTCCAATACCCGCTTCTGATCGGTTCCGAGGCGCTCAAGCGCTTCGATGCACTGGTCGACCCGAGCCTTAAATACGCTGCCGGCCAACCCGGCTGTGCCACTGACGCAAACTCTGCCGAGTAACTCACATGCGCTCTCTTACCCTGCATCTGAAAGTCCTGATCACCCTGCTGGTGAGCCTGGGCATTCTGATAACGGCCTACCAGATCTTCATTCAGGGCATCCCGATCACCGAGGATGAGACCGACGACCTCTGGAACATCGACGCCAAGGTCGAATTCCAGGCCAGCCCGCGCGACCCGATCAAGGTGCAGATGTTCGTGCCGCCGCTGAACCGGGACTACGTCAGCCTCAACGAGAGCTTCATCTCCAACAACTACGGCGTGAGCATCAATCGCGTGGACGGCAACCGCAAGGTGACCTGGTCCGCCCGCCGCGCCAGCGGCAACCAGACCCTCTACTACCGCCTGGTGCTGACCAAGCGCTACAGCGGCGAGAAGCCCAAGGACAAGGGGCCGATCTTCCGTGACAGCATCCCGGTCGAAGGGGCCGAGAAGATCGCCGCCGAAGCCCTGCTGGCGCCCATCCGCCAGCACTCGGCCGACGTCGAGACCTTCATCAGCGAAACCATCAAGCGCACCAACAACCTGAACGACGACAACGTCAAGTTGCTCCTCGCCGGCGACCAGAGCACGCAGAACAAGGCCAAGGCCATCGAGCTGCTGCTGTCCATCGCCCACGTACCGATGGAGCGCGTGCACACCATCCGCCTCGCCGCCGACCAGCCGCAGAGCCCCGAGCTCTGGCTGCGCAGCTTCAACGGCGAGAACTGGCTGTACTTCAACCCCGAGACCGGCGAGCAGGGCCTGCCGGCCGACCGCCTGGTGTGGTGGACCGGTGACGACAACCTGATCACCGTCGACGGAGGCAAGAAGGCCCAGGTGACCTTCAGCCTGAACAACAGCGAGATGAACGCCATCCGCCTGGCCAAGCTGACCGACGAGAACACCGACGCCGACTTCCTCGAATACTCGCTCTACGGCCTGCCGCTGCAGACCCAGCAGACCTACCAGATCATGATCATGATCCCGATCGGCGTGCTGGTGATCCTCATCCTGCGCAACCTCGGCGGCCTGCAGACCCTGGGTACCTTCACCCCGGTGCTGATCGCCCTCGCCTTCCGCGAGACGCAACTGGGCTTCGGCATCGCCCTGTTCACCATCATCACGGCGCTGGGCCTGTCGTTGCGGTCCTACCTCGAACACCTGAAGTTGCAGATGTTGCCCAGGCTGTCGGTGGTGCTGACGTTCGTGGTGATCCTGATCGCGGTGATCAGCCTGCTCAGCCACAAGCTGGGCCTGGAGCGCGGCCTGTCCGTGGCGCTGTTCCCGATGGTGATCCTGACCATGACCATCGAACGCCTGTCCATCACCTGGGAAGAGCGCGGCGGTGGCCATGCCTTCAAGGTCGCCATCGGCACGCTGTTCGCCGCCACCCTGGCGCACCTGCTGATGACCGTGCCGGAGCTGACCTACTTCATCTTCACCTTCCCGGCCGTGCTGCTGATCATGGTGGGCTTCATGCTGGCGATGGGTCGCTACCGCGGCTACCGCCTGACGGAGCTGTTCCGCTTCAAAGCCTTCCTGAAGGACTGAGCCATGTTCGGCCTGATCAAGACGTGGAAAGCCCTCGAAGCCAAAGGCATCATGGGCATCAACCGTCGCAACGCGGACTACGTGCTGAAGTACAACAAACGGCACCTGTACCCGATCGTCGACGACAAGATCATCACCAAGATGCGCGCCATCGAGGCGGGCATCCACGTGCCGGAAATGTACGGGATCATTTCCACCGAGAAGGAGATCGACAAGCTCGACGAGATCATCGGCGAGCGCAACGATTTCGTGATCAAGCCCGCCCAGGGCGCCGGCGGCGACGGCATCCTGGTGATCGCCGACCGCTTCGAAGGCCGTTACAAGACGGTCTCCGGGAAGATCATCAGCCACGAGGAGATCGAGCATCAGATCTCCTCGATCCTCACCGGCCTCTACTCCCTCGGCGGGCACCGCGACCGCGCGCTGATCGAGTACCGCGTGACCCCGGACCAGATCTTCAAGAGCATCAGCTACGAAGGCGTACCGGACATCCGCATCATCGTGCTCATGGGCTACCCCGTGATGGCGATGCTGCGCCTGCCCACCCGCCAGTCCAACGGCAAGGCCAACCTGCACCAGGGCGCCATCGGCGTGGGCGTCGATCTCGCCACCGGCGTCACCCTGCGCGGCACCTGGCTGAACAACAAGATCGCCAAGCACCCGGACACCACCAACGCGGTGGACGGCGTGCAGCTGCCCAACTGGGACGGCTTCATGAAGCTGGCGGCCGGCTGCTACGAGCTGTGCGGCCTGGGCTACATCGGGGTCGACATGGTGCTGGACCAGGAAAAGGGCCCGCTGATCCTCGAACTCAACGCTCGCCCCGGCCTGAACATCCAGATCGCCAACGACTGCGGGCTGACCCATCGCGCCCACGCGGTGGAAGCCCGCATCGCCGAGCTGCAGGAAAAAGGCATCGTGGAAACCCCGGAGGAACGCGTGCGCTTCTCCCAGGAACTGTTCGGCCACGTGCACCCCGCCGAACTCTGATCCGCCCTGCGGCAACAAAAAAGCCCGGCCATGTGCCGGGCTTTTTCATGCCAGGGATTCGGGGTAGAGGTGCTCAATCCGTGGGATGGGTAGTCCGTAGGATGGGTAGAGCGGAGCGAAACCCATCGCTGCAGGTGCTCCAAGACACAGGAGCCGTCACGCGCTCCAAAGCCGAGGCGTACCAGGCTCAATGCACGGGATCGTCGGGTTGCACCCGACCTACGCCATACTCCTCAGCCCCCTACCTGACGATCGCCAGCTCGAATGCGCCCTCGTCCACGTGCTCGTGCACCTGCATGCCGGCCTCGCTGACGGCCAGATCCTGCATCGGGCGCTTGAAGGGTTTATTGTCGAGGGTGTTGAGGCTGCGGTCCTCGTCGGTGGTGAGCAGCAGCGCGTAGCGCTCGCCCTGGTTGGCGCGGACCTGCACGGTGCCTTCGATGTAGGCGTAGCGGTACCAGGTCTCGCCATGCAGCTGGTAGACGGCGTCGCTCACCAGGCGCGTCGGGCGCTTGGCCTCGTCGAGGAAGAGGATCGAGGGGTAGACCACCTGGCGGTTGGCGAAGCTGCGGATGCGCAGGCCATAGGCGCGCCCAGAACGCGGCAGCTTGAGGGCCGCGTAGTAGCTGCGACCCATGGGGAAGGCGAAGCTGGGGGAGAAACGGTTGAGCTCCTCGTAGCGCGGCTCCTCGGCGGACAACTCGGTGAAATCCCCCTCCGGCAGCTGCCCGCAGCACTGGTCGACCAGCCCCTGGTACAGCGACTGGCTGCGCTCCTCGCTGCCTTCCAGCAGGGCCTTCATCGCCTCACTGGGCTGGCCGTCCAGCGACGGTAGGATGGCGGCCTTGCGCTCGAATTCGACCTGGCGGCTCTCGGTGTAGGCCACGGGCTGGCCAATGCCCTCCTCCGCCTGCGGCTCACCGCCCTTGGCCGGGACCCTGGAGTTGTGGGTGCGGCCCTGTTCGTCCACCCAGGTGAAGTAGGCCGCACCGTTCTCGGGCCGCGAGTAGCCGCGCCCTTCCAGCACATCGGCGTCGATGTACTCGGTCGAGCGCTTGCCGCTGGGCAGCAGGTAGTCGCGCTCCCCGGCCGGCACCTGGCCCGCCGCGTAGAAGCTGTTCTGCAGGTTGCCGCTGGCATCCACCCAGGTGAAGTAGCGGCGCTTCTGCTCACCACCGGTGTTGCCGCCCGTCCCGCCCGCTGCGCCCTGCTCCTGCAGGCGTGCCAGGTCGCTGCGGCTGATGCGCTGGGCCGCCTGGCGCTGCTGCTCGCCGTAGCGCTCGCCGACGAAGCTGTTGTGCACCCGGCCGTTGTCGTCGATCCAGGTCAGGTAGCGCCCGCTGGCGGCCTGGGTGTGGGCCGCCAGGGCGGTGATGAGGCAAAGCGCGGCGTGGGTCTTCATCAGAATGTCGTCGTGTAGGTCATGGCCACGATGTAGGCCTTCACCGAGGTCGTCACATCCTGGCCCGCATAGGGGTTGTAGACCAGGTTGTCGATGCCGGTGCAGTTGAGGTTGCAGCTGGTGTTGGCCTTGGTGGTCTGCGAGGTGACGAAGTAGTTGAAGCCGATATCGATGGTGGTGTCCTTGTCCCAGCGGTAACCCAGCCCGAGGCCGTAGAGCTGGGCGTCGCCGATGGGCGCCAGCACGTCGGCCTTGTTGCCGGGGATGGCCGAAGGGCGCCATTCGTAGCCGGCGCGCAGGGCCAGGCGGTCGGTGACGTCGTACTGCGCCCCCAGCGCCCAGCTCCAGGTATCGCGATAGCCACGGTCCAGGGTCAGGGTGGTGGCGGTGGCATTGCCGCCGCTGAAGTTCTTGGCGATGCGCAGCACGTCCAGCTCGCGGTCGAACTCGATCTCGAACTCGTTCCAGTCGCTGTAGCCGCTCCACTTCAGGTCGGCGTTGAACTGCCAGCGCTCGAAGGGCCTGATCTTGATCCCGGTGGAGAAGTTGTCCGGGTAGGTCATGGTCATGCTGGCGTTGCCCACCTCCTCGTCGACGTTGCCGTAGGGGAAGAGCGGGCTGAGGATCTGCCCGAAGACCGCCCCCTGGAAGCCGGTCCAGAAGCCCTGCCAATCCTTGGAATAGTCCACCCGGTACTTGCCCTGCAGGTGCATGCGCGCCTCGCTCTGGTAGGTGGCGCCCCAGGCGAACCAGTCGGTGGGCTCCCAGAGCACGCCGATGTTCCAGGTGGGTGACAGCGACTGCTGCAGGTCCAGGTCGATATTGGCCAGGGTGTCGAAGGGGCCGATACGGCCGCCGCAGACGTTGATGAGCGGACCGAGGATTTCTTCCATGCCTGGCTCGCAGAGCACCTTGTTGAGCAACCCCACCAGCCCGGTGAGCATGCTCGGGTTGCGGAAGTCCTCGTTCAGCGCCAGGGCCTGGTGCGAGAAGCCCACCGACAGGCCCACCGACAGCTCGTCGTTGACCTGGTAGCCCACCGACGGCGAGAAGTAGGTGATGCGCTGGATCGCCACCTCGCGCCCCTGGTAGCGCCCGGGGTCGCTGTCCGAGTCCCGCGAATAGCCCAGCGCCATGGGCGCGTAGACGTTGGTGGCGAAGGTGAACTTGGAGCCCGGCGGGTTGATCGACAGGCCCGCCAGGGGCGCCACCAGCAGCGGCATGTCGGTCATGCCGCCCATGCCCGGCAGGTACATGGCAGGCGTGAGGGTACGGCTGCTGGAGTTGGCCACGGGATCATCGGTGAACCCCATGACGTTGTAGCCGTCCGGCGCATCGAACTCGGCGCGGATATCCATCACCCCGGCGATCATCTTCACCGTGGTCTGGCGACCCTTGAGCTTGGTCAGCGCCGCCGGGTTGTAGTGCACCGCGTCGATCCCGGTGGAGTCGGCGGTCACGGCGTTGGCCATGGCCATCGCCTTGGGGTTGCCAATGGTCAGGTCGTTGGCCAGTTGCGCCTGCACGCCGCCCGCCCAACCGGCCCCCAACCCCGCCAGCGCCAGGGCCAGCGGCGAAATTCGCATCGTCATGTCGTCGCCTCGCCGGTTACTGGGCCTTCAGGCCTTTTATGTCCAGAGGTACGGAGAACCCCAGCATCACGTCCGGGGAGTCCTCGGTCATGCCGAAACCGGCGTTGACGTTGACGATGTAATCGGGAGAGGTCCGCAGGCCGAGCGAGAAGTTCATGATCGCGCTGGTCTGCTCGGTGCCTTCGAACTCGGTGTCGCCGAAGGTGTAGGTCGGCTTGGTGGTGTAGGCCATCTGGTAGGAGGTGGCCAGGGACACGTCGTAGGACAACGCATAGGCGAAGCCCATGCTCAGGGACAGGGTATTGCCCGGGTCGACATCTTCCAGCAGGCGGCCGCCACGGTTCTGGTGGATGCCGTGCACCGGCATGTTGTAGGTGTAGCCGACCGAGCCGAACAGCACGACCGGGTCGATCACGTAGGAGGTGTTGGCCCCCACGCCCAGGCTGTAGTAGCCGTTGCCGGTGGAGAGGTCCGTCTCGTTGTTGATGTCGAAGGGGCTCTCGCCGGTGGGCAGGCCGAGGGTGGCGAACAGGGTGGTGACCGGCCGTCCGCGGGTGGCGGACCAGGGCTGCCAGCGCAGGCTGCCGGAGATGTCGCCGAGGCTGTAGACGTTGACGTCGCGCTCGGTGTCGTACTTGGCCACGAAGGGCAGGCGCACGCTGAAGGTCAGGTTGTCCCAGATGCCGTAGTCGAAGGTGAAGGAGTTGGTGAAGGTGTGCTGGGCTTCGCTGCGGGGGATCACGCTGTAGACGTTGCTGCCCGTGCGCACCTGCTCGATCTGCACGTCGCGCACCAGCGAATAGTCGAAGCCGTAGGTGAGCGTGCGCTCGCCTTTCTTCAGCAGGGTGTAGCTCTTCTCCGATGCCTGGAATACCTGCTCCAGCGCCTTGGCGCTGTCGGCATCCCCTTCCTTCTTGGTCAGCGCCTCACGCGCATCGTCCACCGAGCTCTCCTCGGCCCACAGCGGCCCGCAGGCGCCCAGCGCCAGCACGGCCAGCCATGCGTATCCCCTCACTCCCATGGCACTTTTACCCCTGGTTTTATTCTTACTTATGCGGGTTTTTCTATTTGCGTCTGATGTACTGGATGTCGCCTCCCGAGCCCAGTTGGTCGATCTGGTTCTCGGTGAACTTGGTGATCTGCGGGAACTGCTGGAACGCCAGCAGGCTGACGGTGCGATCGTCCACCAGGCGCAGGTCACGCTCGGTCAGGGCCATGGCGTTGGGCGGCTCGTTTCCAGTCGGGTAGATCACGAACAGCACGTTCCCATCCCACACCTCCTCGAACCGGGTGCGGGTGAAGCTGATGTTTCCCAGGGCGGGATCAGCGATGAACACGTGATCGTTGTACACATCGCGCACCACCACGAAATGCTTGAAGCCACCGTAGTGAATGGGCACCAGCGCAGGATGCTCCAGTTGGTCGAGGTCCTCGAACTCGGCCCGGAAGCCCCCGCTCTTGTAGCCCAGCGCGGCCACGAAGCGTTTCATGTCCAACAGCGAGAAACCGCGTCGCTCGACGATCTTGTCGGCCTCGCCATAACGCAACAGCCCCTCCATCACCTGGCGCTCCTCGAGGTTGCGACCCAGGTAGTAATCCAGCAGGCCGGTCAACGCGGCGGAACCGCAGCTGTAGTCGTAGGCCTGGCGGATGACGTTGCGGAACTGCAATTGGCTCATGGGCTCCGGATTGACGGTCTCCCGGTAGGGACCGTTGGGCACCATGGCCTGGGTGATGTTCACGGAGCCCTTGGGCTGTGGCTTGGTATCCACGGCCTGGGTGAACCCGAACAACCCCAGCAGACTGCCGACCAGGATCTCGATCATTGCCGTTCCGAATGCAGGGCTGGCGAAAGAAAGGCCCGCCGGCCGAAGCCGACGGGACCTTCCACATCACGGGGTGGAGCGACCTGTCAGTGGCCCCAAACCTTGATGGTGGTACCGGCCAGGTTCAGATCGCTGACGGCCAGGGTACCGATGCTGGCGGCGGAGGCGTCGCCCATGCGGATGGCGCCCACGCTCAGCTCGCCGGTGATGGTCGGCAGGGTGATCTGCAGCTTGTCGCTGGCGCCGGCGCCAGAGCCGCCGTCGATCACGTCGACCAGGATCGGCGCGCTATCGGAGATGTTGAAGCCGGAGAAGGCGATGGTCTCAAGGCGCAGGCTGCCGGTGGCGCTGCCTTCCTTGTCGTTGTAGACCACACTGCCGATGGTGCCGTTGAAGTTACCGGAGATGCTGATGCCATCCTGACCGGTAACGCTGGAGAGAGCGGAGTCATCCATGGCTTTCAGGTCGGCCTGGGCCATGAACGGAGCAGCGAGCACAGCAGCGGCGAGAGCCAGTTGTTTGAAGCTTTTCATTGTTGTTATCTCCAAGGTTCACAGGTGGGTTGCCCCGGGGGCCTGCCGCCTACCTCCTGTCAGCGACAGTTGAGCCGGCTTTCGCCGACCTCCAGAACGAACGCTGCTTCCCTATGCGCGCCGCCCTGGACTCGTGAAGCGCAAGGCTCCTCGACCTGGTTCTTACGTTACTGAGGCCCCGCCTCGCTGCCAGCCCATCCAAGGGATGGAGGATGGCAAGTCGCTAGTTATTTAATGGCATCAGGCCTCGCTGAGCAGGCCCAGGCTCTTGCCCTTGAGCACCGCCTGGGTACGGCTGCGCACGCCCAGCTTGGCGAACAGGTTGTGCAGGTGCCATTTGATGGTCGCTTCCGACAGGTGCACCGCCTGGGCGATGTCCCGATTGGACAGGCCCGCCGCGACGAAACGCAGGATTTCCCGCTCGCGGTGGCTCACGTCCTGGTTCTCGTCGAAGGTTTCCGGGTCCACCGCCAGGCGCCGGCATTGCTCGCGCAAGGTCTCGGCGATGCCCTGCCAGGCCCCGGCCTTCTTGGGCTCGGCGGCGCGCCAGGCTTCCCAGAGCGGCAGCAGCCAGAGGGCGTCGTCCTGGAACAGGCGCCGGTAGCCACGGTTCCAGGCTTCCTCGAGGGTGGGCAGGAACAGGGCGAAGGCCTTGTCGCTGTTACCTTTGCGCCAGTAGGCCACGGAAAGTAACAGGGACAGGCGCAGGCGCCGGTCGCGCTGGTGCTCGGCCCCCTGCCGGGCGAGGCAGGTCTCCAGCGCGCTCTGTGCCTTCTCCGGGCGCCGCTCGGCCAGGGCCAGGCGGGCGACGGACAGCGCCAGCGCCGTGTGGGCATCGGCATAGCGCGCCAGTGGCAGAGCCGACAGGTGGCGCTCCAGCTGCAGGCAGACGCGCTCGGCCTCATTAGGGCGACGCAGCCACAGCAGGAACTGCACCTTGCAGCCCATGCCATGGGCGAAGACCCGCTCGTAACCCGGGCCCTGGAGGCCGGCCAGCCAGTCGTCCAGCTGATTGAGGGCCTGCTCGGATTCGCCGGCGAAGAAACGCGCGCGGGCCATCACCAACTGGCCCCGGCTGATCAGTTCGACCGGCGTCGCCACGTCACGCCAGGTGGTGGCCAGGGGCAGCTCGGCGAGCACTGCGGCATGGCGGTCCTGTTCGTAGAGCAGGTCCGCGTAGGCCAGCACCAGCGGTCCGCCGACACGGCTGCGACGGCCGAACACCCGCTCGACCCGGCCCCGGGCGATCTCGGCGATGGAGCGCCCGCGCTCCAGTTCGCCGCTCTCCTTGCAGATCAGCGACTCGATCAGGCTGGTCATCACGTGCAGGTATTCACTGTCGACGATGCGCAGGCAATCGCGCGCGGTGGCGATGGATTTCGCCGCATCGCCGAACTCGCCGAGCAGCGCATAGGCCGCCGCCTGCACGCAGGACAGGCTGGCGCGGAAAACCGGCTGGTTGTCCGGCACCATGGCCAGCCACTGGCGGGCGACCTTGAGGCAGCTTTCCAGCTTGTCCTGGTACAGCAGCACCAGCGCCTTGAGTACCTGGGAGGCCGCCAGCAGTTCGCCGAGGCCGAAGTGGATGACCTTGCCGCGCCCCTGCAACAGGCGGGTGCTGACTTCTTCGATCAGCGCCTCGGACTCGGCGAACTTCTGCTCGAAGGCCAGTTGCCAGGCATAGAAGATCTGGAACACGGGATGCTCGCGGATCACCTCGGCGGGCACTTCCTTGAGCATGGACAGGATGCCGTAGACGCGATTGCCGGCGATCAGCCGCGCGCCCTGGCGCTCCAGCAACTCGGCGGCGAAGCCGTAGTCGCGGCCGCGCAGGGCGTACTTGATGGCACGGTCCGGCAGGTCGTGGCTCTCGCACCAGCGGGCCGCGGCGTGCAGCAGCGTGGCGCTGTCGGTATGGCGCTGCAGGCGGCCCTGGAGGAACTCGGCGAACAGGTGGTGATAGCGGAACCATTCACCCTGCTCGTCCAGCGGGATGACGAACAACTGCTCGCGCTGCAGGCGCATCAGCATGTCCAGGCCATCGCGGCGGCCGGTCAGGGCGTTGCACAGGTCGGCACAGAACTCGTCCAGCACCGAGGTCTGGTCGAGGAACTGCTGCAGGGCCAGGGGCAGGCTGTTGACCACGTCCTCGGCCAGGTAGTCGGCAATGTTGCGCTCGGTCCCCGAGAGGCTGGCGAGGAAGGCCGCGCGATCCGGGTGCCGCGCCAGCGCCAGGCTGGCCAGGTGCAGCGCGGTGATCCAGCCCTCGGTGCGCGCATGCAGTTGCTTGAGCTCGCTGCGGCTCAGTTCCAGCTCGCGCACTTCGCGGAAATAGGCCTCGGCCTCTTCCAGGGACAGGCGCAGGTCCTCGGCCTGGAGCATGAAGGCATCGCCCTCGACGAACAGGCTGCGCGGGGTGAAGCGGGTCGCGCTGATGAGGTGGACGTTGCTCGGCAGGCGCTCCACCAGGTGGCGGGCGCCCTGCTCCAGGCTGGCGTGACGGATGCGATGGAAGTCGTCGAGCATCACGTAGAGTTCGCCGTCGAGACGCTGCAGGTCGCTGACGAAGGCATCGATGATCGCCTCCACCGGCCAGTTCACCTCGCCGCGCAGGAGCCCGGCGGTGTTGCTGCCGAAGCCCGGTGTGACCGCCTCGACCGCGGCCACCAGGTACTGCAGCAGGCGCTGGGGCTCGCTGTCGGAATCATCGCAGGACAGCCAGGCGACCCGCGCCCCGGCGCGCTGCAGGGCTTCGCGGAACAGGCTGAGCACCGTGCTCTTGCCGAAGCCGGCGGGCGCACTGAGCACCAGCACGCGCTGGCCGCGCGCCTCGAACAGGCGGTCGATCAGGGCCTGTCGCGCCAGGCGCGGGCGGCCACCGGAGTCCGGCGGGAACAGCTTGGTGCGCAGTATCGGGAACGGCAGCGCATCGGTGGAGGGGGTGCTCATGACTCCAGCAACCCCAGTTCCCGGGCACGGCGTATCGCCTGGGTGCGATTGCGCACCTTGAGCTTCTCGTAGATGTTGTGCAGGTGCCATTTGACGGTCCCCAGGGCCAGCGAGAGCTGCTGGCCGATCTCCTCGTTGGAAAGCCCCTTGGCAGCCAGCAGGACCACCTCGCGCTCGCGATCGGTCAGCCCTTCCTCCAGCACATCCTGTGACTTGCGTATGTCCTGACCCGGCCAGATGGCCAGCAGGCTGCGAATGAAGCCCTGCAATGCCGGCTGGCGCTCGGCGGCTTCCAGTTGCTGCAGCAGCAGGCGGATGGCGTCACCCTCCTCGACGAAGAGGCTGCGCACATCCTCGCGCTCGGCGCTGAGCAGGCACTGCACCAGCAGGCTCTGGGCACGCTCCTGGTAACCCAGGCGCTGGTAGCTGAGGGCCGCCAGCAGGTCCAGGCGCAGGCGCTGCAGGCCATGCCAGCCGGGTTGCAGCTGGGCACGCAACTGGTTGATCTCGTGCAGCGCCTCGCTGTAGTGCCCGCGCGCCTGCTGCAGGCGTACGCGGATCAGGCCCTGGGTCCAGAGCACCGGGTTGAAGCCCCGCTTGGCATAGTCGGCGGCGAGCTTGGCCCAATCCACCGCCTTCAGGCGCAGTTCGGCACGCTTGATGCGGTCGGTCGCCGGCTCCTGGAGGATCAGCGTCACCTCGTCGGCCACCGCCTGGACGTAGAAGCGCCAGGACTGGTTGCGCGCCGCCAGGTTCTGCATCAGCACCAGGCTGGCGAGGGCTTCCTTGGGCTTGTCCTGCATGCGCTGGATGCGCGCGAGGAACAGCATGCCCTGGGCGTAGATATCGATGGGCTTGATCACGTCGACATGATTGAGCGCCCAGCGCAGGCGCTCCTCCAGGCCATCCAGGCGCCCCTGCTGGTAGGCAATCAGCGACTCGATGATCACCGGCAGGGCCAGCGCCCGGGATTTCTCGCCGAACAACGGCATCAACTGGGCGCGCATCTGCTCGTGGAGCAACTGGGCCTGCTTGACCTGGCCCTGCTCCAGAGACAGGAGGATCTCCACATTGCCCAGTTGCATGTCGAGGTAGCGGCCCTCGAGGAAGTGGTTGCGCTGCTGCGCCAGCGCCAGCAGGCGGCGCGCCTGTTCCGGCTGGGCGAGGATCACCAGCGCCAGGGCACCGATGACCAGCATGGCCACTTCGAGGAAGGCCTCGTGCTGGCCGAGCAGGCCCTCCACCTTGCGCGCCAGGTTGACGCACAGGTCGAGGTCATCCTTCTGCAGGGCGATCGCGGCCTTCACCGCGAGCGCCGCCAGGTACTTGTCGCTCAACGGCGCCTGGACACCGGCGCCGCCCCAGCGCGCCAGCAGCTCGTCGAGCATCTGGTTGGCTTCGGGCAGCGCCAGCTCGGTGGCGCGGTTCCATACGTCGGCGAGGATCAGCGTCGGGTAGCGCTCGGCGATGTCGTCGGGCACGAACTGGCGCCAGCGGTAGATCTGGTTCAACTGGCCACGGTTGATCAGTTCCAGGCCACAGCCGTCCACCAGCGCCGCGAGCATCTCCGGGTCCTCGGCCAGGCAGGCGTGCTCGATGGCGAGGTTCTGCATGTGGTGGTTGGTGAACCACAGGCTGGCGTTGAAGTGCAGTTGGCGAAAGCGCTCCGGGTCCTGGGACTGAAGGCGCGCACGGAGGAAGTCGGCGAACAGGTGGTGGAAGCGGTACCACTGGCGCTCGCGGTCCAGGGGCAGGAGGAACAGCTGCATGGTCTCCAGCCGCTCCAGCAGGGCCTGGCCATCGTTGCGCCCGGTGAGCGCGTTGGCCAGGTCGCCGCTCAGCTGGCTGGCGATGCCGAGGGCCAGCAGGGCGTCCTGCAGGTCCGCCGGCAACTGCTCGAAGACGGTGATCAGCAGGTAGTCGCCCACTGCGGCCTGGTCACCGCCCATCACAAGGACCTGGTCGGAAGCCTGGGGCTGGTGGCGCAGCCAGAGGCTGGCGAGGTGCACGCCGATCAGCCAGCCTTCGGTCTGGCTGTGCAGCGCGGCCAGGGTCGCCTCGTCCAGCGCGAGGCCGCTGCGGTCCAGGTAGTGGCGGGTTTCTTCCTCGGTCAGGCGCAGCTCGTCCAGGCCGATTTCCAGCAACCAGCCCTTGGCACGCAGGGTCGCAAGGTTCATCGGCGGCAGGGAGCGGCTGCCGATGGCGAGGGTGAAATGGGCCGGGGCCATCTTCACCAGGCGGCCGAGGGCGCCGAAGATTTCCGCGTCACTGAGCAGGTGCAGATCATCCAGCACCAGCAGCAGGGGCCCTTCCAGGCCGGTCAGTTCCACCAGCAGGCTCTCCAGCACCGCTGCGACCGGCACCTGCATGGTGTTCTGCAGGAAGCCCGAAGCGTGCGTACCGAGGCCGGGCACGGCGGCGCCCAGGGTCTTGATCAGTTGCTGGAAGAAACGCGAGGGATTGTCGTCCTCCTTGCCAAGGGAGAACCAGGCAACGGCGGAGCCCGCCGCGCGGCGCTGTTCGGCCAGGAGCGCGAGGGCGGTGGTCTTGCCAAAGCCGGCGGGTGCCGAGAACAGCAGAAGCCTGGCATGGGGATGTGCTGCCAACACCGCCTGCACCTGCGGTCGTGGCAAATAGTCGGCAGACGCCTGGGGCGTCATCAGTTTTGAGCGCAGTAGGCTGCCGGCTGCGGGGTCGAGAACTGCATCCACGGCCTGTATCCCTGTATCTTTATCGTTGTGGGACGGGGATATGACCCCGCGGGATTTATCCATAATTATCAGAATGCATTTCCTGCGTAAACTTAAGAAACGGCTCTAGGATCGACAATTTAGGCGGTCTAGAATCCTCACTCGCGCCCTCTTTGCGTCCATCATGCCCAATAGCCTCGTACACCCCCTGCCCTACCACGAACACCCGGGACAGCGCTTCGCCCTCGTCCGCCATGCACCCGGAGCGGTGCTGCTCGACGCCGGCAGGCCCATTGCCAGTCGTGGACGCTATGACCTATTCAGCGCCTGGCCATTGGCAGAACTGGCGCCGGGACCCGACGAATCGGCCAACGACTTTATCCACCGCCTTCGCGAGGCCTTGCGGCAGTTGGGATTCGCCGAAACGCCCGATGCCGTGGAACTGCCATTCACGGGCGGATTGATGGGGTATTTTTCCTATGACTTCGGCCGCCGCCTGGAAGCGCTGCCCGCCCGTGCGCGCGATGACCGCCGGTTGCCCGACGCCCAGCTCGGCCTCTACGCCTGGGCCCTCGTCAGTGACCACCAGCAGCGCACCAGCCAACTGGTATTCCATCCGAGTCTCGCTCAGAGCGAGCGCCAACGCCTGGTAGACCTGTTCAGCTGTTCGGAAAATCCCTACAAAGTCGATGAATTTCGCCTTAAGAGCGCCTTTCAGGCGGATCTGACTCAAGCGGCTTACAAAAACGCGATCGAGCGGATCCAGTCCTACATTGCAGCCGGTGATTGCTACCAGGTGAATTTCGCCCAGCGCTTTCAGGCGCAGTGCCAGGGCGACCCCTGGAGCGCCTATCTCGCCTTGCGCGAGGCCTGTTCCACGCCCTTTTCCGCCTACCAGGCCCTGGCCGACGGCGGCGCCATCCTCAGCCTCTCGCCGGAGCGCTTCATCAGGCTCAGCAAGGGCCAGGTGGAGACTCGCCCGATCAAGGGCACCCGCCCACGCGGACGCACGCCCGAGGAAGACGCCGAGCAGGCGCAGGAACTGCTGGCGAGCCCGAAGGACCGGGCGGAGAACCTGATGATCGTCGACCTGCTGCGCAACGACCTGGGCCGCAGCTGCAGCACCGGCAGCGTGAAGGTGCCGGAGTTGTTCGCGCTGGAGAGCTACCCCAACGTGCACCACCTGGTCAGCGCCGTTCGCGGCGAGCTGGCCGAGGGCAAGGATGCGCTGGACCTGCTGATGGGCAGCTTCCCCGGCGGCTCCATCACGGGCGCACCGAAGATCCGCGCCATGGAGATCATCGACGAGCTGGAGCCGACCCGTCGCTCCATCTACTGCGGCTCGCTTCTCTACCTCGACGTGCGCGGGGAAATGGACAGTTCCATCGCCATCCGCACCCTGCTGGTGAAGGACGGCGTGGCCAGTTGCTGGGGCGGCGGCGGCATCGTCGCCGACTCGGACTGGGAAGCGGAGTACCGCGAATCCATCACCAAGGTGCAGGTGCTGTTGCGGACGCTGGAAGGTTTGTAAGGCTTAATCATCGCCTGGTGCCCTGCAGGCACGGAAATGAAAAAGCCCGCTGTCGCGGGCTTTTTCATGGCTGGTTCAGAGGCTCAGCGAGCGGTTGGAGGCCTTGAGGAACTCACGCTTGAGGTCTTCGTAGGTATGCACGGCCGGGAACTGCGGAAACTCGCGGATCACGTTCTCCGGGGCATGGAAGAGGATGCCGGCATGGGCCTCGGAGAGCATGGTGGTGTCGTTGTACGAGTCGCCGGCGGCGATCACGCGGTAGTAGAGGCTCTTGAAGGCGATCACTGACTGGCGCTTCGGGTCCTTCTGGCGCAGTTGGTAGTCCACCACGCGGTCGGTCTCGTCGGTGATCAGCTTGTGGCACAGCAGGGTCGGGAAACCGAGCTGGCGCATCAGGGGCTGGGAGAATTCGTAGAAGGTGTCGGAGAGGATCACCACCTGGAAACGCTCGCGCAGCCAATCGACGAACTCGACGGCACCTTCCAGCGGCTTGAGGGTGGCGATCACTTCCTGGATGTCGGAGAGCTTGAGGCCATGCTCGTCGAGGATGCGCAGGCGCTGCTTCATCAGCACGTCGTAGTCGGGAATATCGCGGGTGGTGGCCTTGAGCGCGTCGATTCCAGTTTTTTCGGCGAAGGCGATCCAGATTTCCGGAACCAGCACACCTTCCAGGTCGAGACAGGCGATTTCCACGAGACATTCCTCGGTATTGGTTTGTTGGGGAGGCGGCACTCTAGCTTTTCACCCGCAGCCACGCAACGCGGCGCTTATATCCGAACATGGCAGTCCACCTTCCTTCTGGTTATTTAGGCGCATAAGTTGCTTTTGCTACCATCCGCGCCACAGAGCGCGTAGCGCCATTTCAACTAGGAAAACCGCCTGATGAGCCAACCTTTCGACGTCGCCGAGATTGCTGCGGCCTACGCCAGCAAGTCCCCCCAGGACATCCTCAAGCTCGCCTTCGAACACTTCGGCGATGAGCTGTGGCTGTCCTTCAGCGGCGCCGAGGATGTGGTGCTGGTGGACATGGCCTGGAAGCTGAACAGGAACGTGAAGGTGTTCAGCCTCGACACCGGTCGCCTGCACCCGGAAACCTACCGCTTCATCGAGAAGGTGCGTGAGCACTACGGCATCGCCATCGAGGTGCTTTCCCCCGACGCAGCCCGGCTGGAACCCTTCGTCCGCGAGAAGGGCCTGTTCAGCTTCTACAAGGACGGCCACGAGGAGTGTTGCGGCATCCGCAAGATCGAGCCGCTGCGCCGCAAGCTGTCCACCGTGCGCGCCTGGGCCACCGGCCAGCGCCGCGACCAGAGCCCTGGCACCCGCAGCAATGTGGCGGTGGTGGAGCTGGACGGCGCCTTCTCCACGCCCGACAACCCGCTGTACAAGTTCAACCCGCTGGCGCAGATGCCAAGCGACGAAGTCTGGGCCTACATCCGTATGCTGGAGATCCCCTACAACCCGCTGCACGAGCGCGGCTTCATCAGCATCGGCTGCGAGCCCTGCACCCGCCCCGTGCTGCCCAACCAGCACGAGCGCGAAGGCCGTTGGTGGTGGGAAGAAGCGACCCAGAAGGAATGCGGGCTGCATGCCGGCAACCTGATCGCGAAGAACTGAGCCGATGAAGATCACCCTGGTGAAGAAGGTCCTGGCCGACGGCGAGGACTGCGACAAGTGCAAGGACGTGCAGCGCCTGCTGGAGCGCGGCGGCCATCTGCAACGCATCGACCGGGTGATGGTGGCCGACGAACGCAATCCGGCCAGTGCCGGCTGGATGGTCGCCCAGCACTATGGCGTCGACACCGCGCCCTTCTTCGTGGTGCGCCACGACGACGGCAGCGAGCAGGTCTACACCGTGTTCCACGAGTTCCTGCACCAGGTGCTCGAAGCGCAATGAAAAAGCCCGGCGGATGCCGGGCTTTTCGTTTACCGCGACCGACTCAGTAGGTCGGCAGCTCGACGTCGTGGAACAGCTCGTCCAGCTCGGCCTTGTTGTGGCATTGCACCGCCTTGGCCAGCATGTCGCGGGTCAGGTGCGGGGCGAACTTTTCGATGAAGTCGCACATGAAGCCGCGCAGGAAGGTGCCGCGGCGGAAGCCGATCTTGGTCACGCTGGACTCGAACAGCTCGCTGGCGTCCAGCACCACGAGGTCGCTGTCCAGCTTGGGATCGACCGCCATCTTGGCGACTATGCCCACGCCCAGGCCCAGGCGTACATAGGTCTTGATCACGTCGGCGTCGGCCGCAGTGAACACCACCTTCGGCGTCAGGCCACGATGGCTGAAGGCTTCATCCAGCTTGGAGCGGCCGGTGAAACCGAATACGTAGGTGACGATGGGGTGCTCGGCGAGGGCTTCCAGGGTGAGCTTCGGCAGCTTGGCCAGCGGGTGTCCCTGGGGCACGATCACGCAGCGGTTCCAGCGGTAGCAGGGCATCATCACCAGGTCGCCGAACAGCTCCAGCGCCTCGGTGGCGATGGCGAAGTCGACGGTGCCGTCCGCGGCCATCTCGGCGATCTGCATCGGCGTGCCCTGGTGCATGTGCAGCGCTACGTCGGGGTACTGGCGGATGAAGCCGCTGATCACCGACGGCAGCGCGTAACGAGCCTGGGTGTGGGTGGTGGCGATCGACAGGGTGCCCTTCTTCTCGTTGGAGAACTCCTGGGCGATCTGCTTGATACTCTCCACCTTGCGCAGGATCTCCCCGGCAGTGGTGATGATGCGTTCGCCTGCGGGAGTGACCCGGGTCAGGTGCTTGCCACTGCGGGCGAAAACTTCCACGCCCAGTTCATCCTCGAGCAGGCGGATCTGCTTGCTGATACCCGGTTGCGAGGTGTAAAGGCTTTGCGCGGTGGCCGACACGTTGAGGTCGTGGTGCGCCACTTCCCAGATGTAGCGCAATTGCTGAAGCTTCATAGATATCCCTCAAAGCAAATGACGACGCATTGGATGGTCAGCGACGTTTATAACCATATTAATGGTTTGATGGATAAAACTAGACGTTTTTTTCAGTTTTGCACGCCATTCGTAGTCGTCGTCACAGCTCGCCCCGCCCGCGGTGTTGAAGCATGGGCACCAGGTACACGGGCACGTCGGACAGCTGCACCAGGCGCGCCGAGGTCCGCCCCAGGGGCGTATCGAGTGCAGCGCCATGGCTGTGACTGCCTACGACCAGCAAATCCACCCCGAGTTTCTGTGCCTCCTCGAGAATCACCTGCGGCGGGTCCCCCTGCACCACACGCACCGCGCGGATCATTTCCAGCTCGCTCTGCGCGTCCCCCATCTCATCGCGGAACCCCTCCAGCACACGCAACTCGATGCTGGCCATGACGGTGCCCAGCCCCTTGGTCCGGAGTTCAGCAAGGCGCTCTTCGTCGAGGTAGGTCTGCAGGACGGACTCGGCGAACAGCCCGAGCGGCTCGACGGCGTGCACCACGTAGAGCTCGGCCTGGTAGACCCGGGCAAGCGAAAGGGCGTGCTGCAGCACATAGGGGGCGTACAGACCGAGGTCGGTGGCGTAGAGAATCGAACGGATCATGAGGCCTCCTACTGCCTGGGTGGCGGGCCTCGTCTCAGCTTAGTCAGATATCAGCGGTTCGTTGCTCACGCCGTGGGGAACGTGGCCGGTGGCGACCACTTCGCGGGCTTTCTCGCAATGTCCCGCCTGGTCGTCGAAGAACACGTCGGCGCCGAAGGCGTCGAGGATGGAGGATTTCTCCAGCCCGCCGAGGAAGAAGGACTCGTCGAGGCGGATGTTCCATTCGCGCAGGGTGCGAATGACCCGCTCATGAGCCGGCGCCGAGCGTGCGGTGACCAGCGCCGTGCGGATCGGGCAGGCGTCGGCGGGGAACTCCTGCTGCAGGCTGTTGAGCGCTGAAAGGAATGGCTTGAAGGGGCCGCCGTCCAGCGGGGTCAACGCCGCCTGACGCTCGTAGGCCTGGAAGGCCTCGAGCCCGCCCTGCTGGTAGACCCGCTCGGAATCGTCCGAGAACAGCACCGCATCCCCATCGAAGGCGATACGCAGTTCGTTGCTGGCGGCTCGGCGCGGCCCGCCGGACAGGATGGTGGCCGCAGCGAAACCACTCTGCAGCGCCGCACGGACATCGTCCACATGGGTGGAAAGGAACAGGTGGCAACCGAAAGCCTTGAGATAGGGCCCGGGGCTGCGGCCACCGGAAAAGGCTGCGCGGGAGATGGCAAGGCCGTGCTGCTGGATGGAGTTGAAGGCACGCAGCCCGGTATCGGCACTGTTGCGCGACACCAGGATCACCTCGACGCGCGACTGGCCCAGTGCACTGTTGAGGCCGAGGAGCTTCTGCACCAGGGGAAAGGCATCGCCTGGGTCGAGCACCTCGTCCTCATGGTCGATCTGGTACTGGCGGTAGGCCTCGATGCCTTCGGACTCGTAGACCCGATGGCTTTCGTTGAGGTCGAACAGCGCCCGCGAGGAAATCGCCAGCACCAGTTTGTCCGCCAGTCCTCCCGCCATGCCTGTCTCCTTACTCCTGGTTGCGCGCGTCGATGAAGCGCAGGGCCTGGTACATCGCGCGGATGCGCGGCAGGTCCCGGCCCGCCGCAGCGGCCGCTGCCAGGGGTGCAGCATAGATGGCTTCGAGCTCCAGCGGGCGGCGCTGGGCGAAGTCGTGGTACATGCTCGGCAGGTAGTCGGGCATCCGGTCGGTGGCCGCCAGCAATTTACCGGCGAAGCCGTCCGGAAGGCTATGACCGCAGGCCAGTGCACCCTCCACCACCTCCTGCATGATCGCCTGGATCAGCTCGCGGCTGTCGGCGTTGCGCATCAGCGCGGTGGTGCCCGCGTCAAGGAGCACCGAGAGGCCGTTGTAAGGCACGTTCCACACCAGCTTCTGCCAACGCGCCTGCTCCAGGTCGGGCATCCCGGTGGAGTCCAGTCCTGCCGCACGGAACAGTCCGGCGCCCTCCTCCACCAGCGCCTGGCGTGCAGCGTCATCACCAGCCGGACCGGAGTGGTAACCAAGGTTCACCGCGCCCAGGGACTGGTGTTCGATCAACCCCGGCGCATGGCGATGGACGCAGATGTAGCAGAGCCCCCCCAGCAGATGCAGCGAATCCGGCAGCAGCGGGCGCAGTGCGTCCTCGACCGCCAGCCCGTTCTGCAGCAACACCACCTTGGCGCCCGGCGCGGCGGCCCGTGCGATCAGCGGCGCCAGATCGGCGTTGCTGGTGGTCTTGGCGCCCACCAGCAGCCAGTCGCAGGGCGGCATCTCGGCCACCTCGCGATAGGCCTGCACGGGCTTGAGCGCCAGGGCGCCGTGCACCGCGCTGTTGAGGTGCAGGCCGTTGGCGCGCACCGCCTCGTACTCGCTGCGCAGGAGGAAATGCACGTCGAAGCCGGCGCGGGCCAACAAAAGGCCATAGAAGCCGCCGATGGCACCGGTGCCGATGATGCCGATGCGTGGCTGCGAGGGTTGGGTCATCAGGGAAGCTCCTCTGCCTGGCGGGCCAGGGCGTCGTCCAGGTTGCGGTTCAGGTCCTCGCCCTGCAGTGTGCTGCGCAGGGCGCCAAGAAATTGTCCGTCCCGCACCACGAAGAGCGCGGGCAGGTGGAATACCTCGTAGCGCTGCACCAGGCCACCATTATTGCCGGCGTCTATCCAACACAATCTGTCGACGCCCAGGGGCATCTGCGACAAGTGGCGCCGCGCCCAGCGGCAACTGGCACAACCTATGCTCGTGAATACGATGAGCGAGATACCCGGCAGAGCCAGCAGTTGCTGGTCCGCATCGAAATCAGTCAGTTCGAGTTCGCGCACTATACTGCCCTTAGCGATGCCGGAAAAATGGCACCCGGAGTCCATGAAAAATGCGTCGATTCCTGCGTCACCCCAGCGATATGCCTGTAGAGCTGGTACTGCGCAAGCACAGCTTCCTGCCGCGACAGCGGCTGCACAATATCAGTCTCGGCGGCGTTGCCTGCAACTCGATCCGAGGCTTTCGCAAGGGCACCGCGATCGAGTTGCGCATCCCCCTGCTGGGTGACGAGGCACGCTACGCCGGCATCGTCGCCTGGTGCCGCAAGCAGCCCGACGACTACCTGGTGGGCATCTGCTTCACCGACGAGGAAACCCTGTTCCGCGCCCGCATGGTCGAGCAGGTCTGCCAGATCGAGGTCTACCGCAAGCAACGCGAACTCGAGGCCGGCGAGGAGCTGCCGATCGAGCGCATCGCCCAGGAATGGATCGCCCGTCACGCTGCCGAGTTCTCCGCAGCCAGCCTGAACTGAGCATTTTCCGCCTATTTGCCCCCTAGGTGCCATTGTCGAGCCAGCGTGTAACGCGTTAAGGTTCCGCGTCCCCGACGCGCACTCAAATGCCGTGCCCCGCAGCTCCGGGATGGCTGGCGGCCCGCACCTGTGACCTGACGACTGACCTGATGACTAGCACGATGGCTGATTTACCGATCGACGACCTGAACGTTGCCTCCAACGAGACCCTGATCACGCCGGAGCAACTGAAACGCGAGATTCCGCTCACCGACGCTGCCCTGCGTACCGTGGCCAATGGCCGTGAAGTGGTGCGCAACATCCTCGATGGCAAGGATCATCGCCTGTTCGTGGTGGTCGGCCCCTGCTCGATCCACGACATCAAGGCCGCCCACGAGTACGCCGATCGCCTCAAGGGCCTGGCTGCCGAAGTGTCCGATACCCTGTTCCTGGTCATGCGCGTGTACTTCGAGAAGCCGCGCACCACCGTCGGCTGGAAAGGCCTGATCAACGACCCGTACCTGGACGACTCCTTCAAGATCCAGGACGGCCTGCATATCGGTCGCCAACTGCTGCGCGACCTGGCCGAAAAAGGCCTGCCCACTGCCACCGAGGCGCTTGACCCGATTTCCCCGCAGTACCTGCAGGACCTGATCAGCTGGTCCGCCATCGGCGCCCGCACCACCGAATCCCAGACCCACCGCGAGATGGCCTCCGGCCTGTCCTCGGCAGTCGGCTTCAAGAACGGCACCGACGGCAGCCTGACCGTGGCGATCAACGCGCTGCAGTCCGTCTCCAGCCCGCACCGCTTCCTCGGCATCAACCAGGAAGGCGGCGTCTCCATCGTCACCACCAAGGGCAACGCCTACGGCCATGTCGTGCTGCGCGGCGGCAACGGCAAGCCCAACTACGATTCGGTGAGCGTTGCCATTTGTGAGCAGGAACTGACCAAGGCCGGCATCAAGCCGAACATCATGGTCGACTGCAGCCACGCCAATTCCAACAAGGACCCGGCCCTGCAACCGCTGGTGATGGACAACGTCGCCAACCAGATCCTCGAAGGCAACGGCTCCATCGTCGGCCTGATGGTCGAGAGCCACCTCGGCTGGGGCAGCCAGTCCATTCCCAAGGACCTGGACCAGCTCAAGTACGGCGTCTCCATCACCGACGCCTGCATCGACTGGGAAACCACCGAGAAGACCCTGCGCAGCATGCACGCCAAGCTCAAGGACGTGCTGCCCAAGCGCCAGCGCGGCTGATCGACCGCACAACGAAAAACGCCGGGCATCTGCCCGGCGTTTTCGTTTCGGCCCCAGCTCAGCCCTTGGGGGCGTGGCGCTGGCGGCGCTCGATGTAGCGCTCCACGTAGGAACAGGAGGGGATCACCGTATAGCCCTGGTCTTCGGCGAAGCCCAGTGCGCGCTCGGTCAGCGCTGCGGCGATGCCCCGGCCACGCAGCGCGTTCGGCACGAAGGTGCGATAGATGTCCAATGTCTGTTTGCCCAGGTCCATGTAGGCAAGGTATGCACGATGACCGTCCACGGTGGTCTCGAACTGATGACCTGCCTGGTCATGGTGGATGGACAGCGCCTCGCTCATCGCAACTCCTCAGGGGGTTTTAGAACAACACCCGTACCTTATCTATCTTTTCCAGCCGAAGAAACATTTCGGCGGAGCCGGAGCCAAATTGGACACTCAGGAAAGCCTTACCGTTCTCCACCTTATGTAATACACCCTGGTAATAGGCGCCATCGAAGGTGATGAACTGCAAGCGCTTGCCCGCGTAGTCCTGCAGGCTGGATACGTTGACGAACTCGTATTGCGGCGAGGCACCGGCATCGTCGGCTTTTTCCGCCGTCACCGAGACCTTCTCGTTCACGCCCATTTCGGCGCGTTTGTCCGGGTCGACCCAGGCGAAGGCGATCGGCTGCACCGGTTGCTGGTTGACCAGCAGCGCCGGGCGCAACATGCCGACCACATCCTTGGGCTCGAAGAACTGCAGGCCGTCCCAACTCATGCCCTCGGTCGGTGTCAGCTCGACGCGCAGCGACTGCGGGTCCTTCAGGTAGCGCGAATAGGCATCCAGCAGCGACTGGTCGAGGGCGATCTTCTGCGAACGCAGCACGCGGTCGAGTTGCTCCACTGCCGTTTTCAGGTAGACGTCCGTCGACTGCCCGAGTTTACCGGCGCAGTACTCCTGCACCTTGCGCTGATACTGGTTGTCGTTGAGCTCGAAGACGACGCTGGACAGGCGCGGCGGGTTGACGCGCAAGTCACCCGGCTTCTCGGACATGTTCGACAGCGCCATGCTGACGCGCGTCTCGCCCATGTCACGGGTATCGGAAGTGAGATTGAACGTGAGCTTCTGCGCGCCCGGCTCGAACAGGTAGGAGAATTCGGCATCCGTCTCGAAGGTGCGATAGCCCATGTCGAGCAGTTCGTTGGTGCCGATGTGGCTGACCTTGCCACACGCCACTTCGCTCATCGCGGTGAAGATGCTGCGTTCGGTCGGCGCGTCGTAGAGCTGCTGCATGAAGGGGCCATGTACTTCCAGCATCACGCCCTTCAGGCGCACGGCCATCTGCTTCGGGAACTTGCCCTCGTCCAGGCGCTCCTTGAAGCTGAGCAGCTCGCGCAGGCCATTGAACTTCAGCTCGGCATGGGCCACCTGCACGCTGTCGTTCAGCGCGGGGACGCGGAGCTTGAGGTTCTCGAGGCCGACACGGCCGTCGAAGGAGGAGGTGATCCCGCCGTAGCTGATGTCCATGATCGGCGAAAGCTGCTGGATCGCATCATTCATGATCGACCTGACCGAGAGGTACAGGGAGAGTTTGATGATTAACGCCAGCGCGAGCGCTGCGAGCACCACCCACTTAAGTAGTCTTGCCATAACGCCGTCCTTGATGTCCTGGAATGCGGGAGGAAATCGCCGCAGCTTATCAGTGCGCCTGAAGGCCTTCCACGGCATTTCCTACAATATGAAGAACCAGTTCACTGTAACGATTGGGAAGTTGTGGGCTTTACATCCCGCAAGCGAGCGAAGATGCAAAAGCGACCTTCACCAATCACATCCCGACTACTTCCACCCCACCAACCGGGCCGGGGTCGCCAGGGCACTTTCCCCACCGGCGGCTAAACTTTGAACTTCGCCTGCTCAAGGACTATCCAACTGGATGCTTTTTGCACAGATGCACCAGGACTTGCGCAAGGGAATAGCGGATCAGGTGAAAAAAAACTCGCCTCCTTGCACCGCGTCAGTTTACTTACTACAAGTTATGGGTAGTATGTACGCCGGCTAATTTCCCAAGCTCGGGGAATTGCTTTTATGGAAATGTCCACCTTAAGGGGAACACGATGAACAACGTTCTGAAATTCTCTGCTCTGGCTCTGGCAGCAGTTCTGGCCACCGGTTGCAGCAGCGTCTCCAAAGAAACCGAAGCCCGTCTGACTGCAACTGAAGATGCAGCCGCTCGCGCTCAAGCCCGTGCCGATGAAGCCTACCGCAAGGCTGACGAAGCTCTGGCCGCCGCTCAGAAAGCCCAGCAAACCGCTGACGAGGCTAACGAGCGCGCTCTGCGTATGCTGGAAAAAGCCAGCCGCAAGTAATAGCCCACAAGGCTTTTACTCGAAACCGACCCAGTTCACTGGGTCGGTTTTTTTGTGCCTGCGAATCAACGCCCTGCTCTCCCGGGATTTTCGCCAGGCATGAAAAAGCCCGCCGGGCCAAGGGCGCGCGGCGGGCTTCTCGATGGGGATCAGAAGCTGGGCGCGGGGGCGCTGGTGGCCACGGCGGCGGAAGGCTCGGCGATCTCCACCGGCAGGCCATCCTCGGCCGCCACGACTTCACGCACCACTTCCCAGTCCAGGCGGATGCTGTTGACCAGGTCCTCACGCTTGAGGAGCGCGTTGATCACCGCGGTGTGCTTGTCCACCACCGACGGATCGCCATGGTCGTTCAGCGGAGTGTGTGCCTCGATGTAGACCTTGCCGCCGCTCACACCGAACTTGTAGGGCTCGTTGATGATCCGCACCGGGGTACCGACCGGCGCCATCTTCGCCAGCTCCAGCACGTTGTTGTTGAGCATGCGGAAGCAGCCGTGGCTGACACGCATGCCGATACCGAACTTCTTGTTGGAGCCGTGGATCAGGTAACCGGGCAGGCCCAGGGTGAACTTGAACGGCCCCAGCGGGTTATCCGGGCCCGGCGGCACCACGGTGGGCAGCGGGTCGCCGTCGGCGGCGTGCTCTTCGCGGATCGACTTCGGCGGGTACCAGGCCGGGTTGGGCGTCTTGGCGGTGATCCTGGTGGTGTTGATCGGAGAGCCCCAGCCCTCGCGACCGATGCCCAGCGGGAAGGTGTGCACCACGTTCTCCCCTTTCGGGAAGTAGTACATGCGGTACTCGGCCAGGTTGATCACGATGCCCTCGCGCGGGCCCGGCGGCAGGATGAAACGAGTCGGCAGGAGGATCTCGGTACCAGTGCCCGGCAGCCAGGGATCGACGCCCGGGTTGGCGGCGACCATCTCCAGGTAGCCCAGGTCATTGGCCACGCCGATGTCGGCGAAGGTGTCTTCGTACTTGGCCTTGATCACCTGGACCTGGCCGACGATATCCTCGCCCGGGGGCGGCAGGGGCAGCTCCAGTGCTGCGGCGTGACCGGCCAGCGCGAACGCGGCCAGAGACAGGGAACGGGCGACGGCGGGAACGCGCGACAACATCCGGTAATCCTTGGCAAAAGTGGCTGATTAAAAGACTCGGGATTGTACACCGGCACACAACGCGCCGGGAGGGCTCAGCCGTCGGACCATTCGGGCCGCTGGCCGTCGCGCTGGGCGTTCAACTCGGCCCGGCAGGCAGGGCACAACCTCCGATCCTGCAGTTGCGGCCTTTCCAGTTCGCACCAGCGCGGCTGGGCCGGCAGAAGGCCGCCGCACAGGGTCCTGTCCGCATGACCACCCAGTTCGAGCTGGCGCGCGACCAGGTGCAGGCGCACCTCGCGACAGGCGAACAGGTCGAGCTGCTCATCGGGCTCGATCAGCTTGTAGGCATGCAGGGACCAGGCGGGGCGCGGCATGAAGGACTCCAGGACGGGTGCGCAACATTAGCCGAAAGGCCAGGCCTGGAAAAGCCTTCCGACAGGGCTCAGAGCAGCGGCTTCAGGCTCGGCCAGACGTTATCCAGCAACTTGCCCTGGGCACCCGCCGCCGGATGGATGCCATCGGCCTGCATCATCCCCTCGACGCCCCCCACGCCTTCGAGGAAGAACGGCACCAGCGGCACCTGCCGGGAGGCCGCCAGATCCTGGTAGACCCGGGCGAAGGCGTCGGTATAGCGCTTGCCGTAATTGGGCGGCAGGCGCATGCCCAGCAGCAGCACCTTGGCCCCTGCCTGCTGCGACCGCTCCACCATACCGGCAAGATTCTGTTGCAATTGTGCGGGGGGTTGGCCACGCAGGCCATCGTTGCCACCGAGCTCGATTATCACCAGCGCAGGCTTGTGTTCGCCAAGCAGCGCAGGCAGCCGGGAAGCACCGCCGGCACTGGTGTCGCCACTGATGGACGCGTTCACCACACGGTGCTCGAACCCCTCGTCATCAAGGCGTTTCTGCAGCAGGGAGACCCAGCCCTGGCCGGTTTCCAGCCCCAAAGCGGCGCTGATACTATCCCCGACGACCAGCACGGTCCCCGCCGCCGCCTCCTGAGCCATCACCATCAACGCCAGGCAGCTGCCCAACAACCAAGCACGCATCGGATTCTCCATGAGCGCAAGCATTCTCAATGCGCGGAACCTTAGCAAAGTGGTTCCCAGCGCGGAAGGCGAGTTGACCATCCTCCACGACCTGGATCTGGACCTGGCCCAGGGCGACAGCCTGGCCATCGTCGGCAGTTCCGGCTCCGGCAAATCCACCCTCCTCGGCCTGCTCGCCGGGCTCGATTTGCCCAGTTCCGGCGACATCAGCCTGGCCGGCCACGCCCTCGCCCACCTCGACGAGGACCAGCGTGCCCGCGTGCGCGCCGAGCACGTCGGCTTCGTCTTCCAGTCGTTCCAGTTGCTCGACAGCCTCAATGCCCTGGAGAACGTCATGCTGCCGCTGGAGCTCGAAGGCCGCGCGGACGCCCGCGAACGCGCCCGCCACCTGCTCGATCGCGTCGGCCTCGGCCAGCGCCTGGGGCACTACCCGCGCCAGCTCTCCGGTGGCGAGCAGCAGCGCGTCGCCATCGCCCGCGCCTTCGCCGCCGAACCCGACGTGCTGTTCGCCGACGAGCCCACCGGCAACCTCGACAGCCACACCGGCGAGCGCATCAGCGACCTGCTGTTCCAGCTCAACCAGGAACGCGGCACCACCCTGGTGCTGGTCACCCACGACGAGCGCCTCGCCCATCGCTGCCGCCGACTGATCCGCCTCGAGTCCGGGCGCCTGGTCGACCAGGTGGAACCCTGATGCGCCTGCCGCTCACGCGCCTGCTGGGCATGGCGGCCCGGCAACTGCTCCGCGATGCCCGCGCGGGTGAGCTGCGCGTGCTGTTCTTCGCCCTGGTGGTCGCCGTGGCCGCCAGCAGCGCCATCGGCTACTTCGGTGCCCGGCTGAACGGCGCCATGCTCCTGCGGGCCACCGAATTCCTCGGCGCCGACCTGCTGCTCGGCGGCTCCTCCCCCGCGACCCCTGAGCAGATCACGGCGGGCGAACAGCTCGGCCTGCGTCATGCCCGTGCCGTCGAATTCTCCAGCGTCATCGCCGGTGACGCCGGCATCCAGCTCGCCAGCGTCAAGGCGGTAGACGAGCCCTACCCGCTGCGCGGCGAATTGAAGAGCGCACCCGCACCCTATGCGCCCGAAGAACCAGGCGCCGGCCCAGCCCCCGGCGAAGCCTGGGCCGAGGCGCGCCTGTTCACCGCACTGGACCTCAAGCCCGGTGACACGGTCGACGTCGGCCAGAAGACCCTGCGCCTGACCCGCGTGCTCACCTACGAGCCCGATCGCGCCGGGGACTTCTACAGCCTCACCCCGCGCCTCCTGATGAACCTCGCCGACCTCGACGCCACCGGCGTGGTACAGCCCGGCAGCCGGGTGCGCTACCGGGAGCTGTGGAGCGGCCCGGCTGAAGCGTTGAAGAGCTACCGCGAAACCCTGGAGCCCACCCTGGCTGCCAACCAGCGCATCGAGGACGCCCGCGACGGCAACCGCCAGGTCGGCGGCGCCCTCAGCCGCGCCGAGCGCTACCTCAACCTCGCCAGCCTCGCCGCCGTACTCCTGGCCGGGGTCGCCGTGGCCCTGTCGGCGGCCCGCTTCGCCGCACGCCGCTTCGACGCCAGCGCCCTGCTGCGCTGCCTGGGCCTGTCGCGTCGCGAAGCGCTGCTCCTCTATACCCTGCAATTGGGCCTGCTCGGCATCGCCGCCGCCTTCCTCGGCGCGCTGATCGGCTGGCTCGCCCAGCTCGGCCTGTTCCACCTGCTGCGCGAACTGTTGCCGGCGGAAGTGCCGTCCGGCGGCGTACTGCCCGCACTCGCCGGCATCGCCACCGGCCTGGTGGCCCTCGCCGGCTTCGCCCTGCCGCCGCTGGCCGCCCTCGGCCGCGTACCGCCGCTGCGCGTGCTGCGGCGCGACCTGCTGCCCGTACCGCCCAGCTCCTGGCTGGTGTACGGCGCAGCCCTGCTCGCCCTCGGGCTGATCATGTGGCGCCTGAGCCTGGACCTGAAGCTCACCCTCGCCCTGCTCGGCGGCGGCCTGCTCGCCACCCTGATCCTTGGCGGCCTGATGCTCCTGGGCCTCAATGCCCTGCGTCGCCTGCTGGCCCGTGCCGCCCTGCCCTGGCGTCTCGGCCTCGGGCAGTTGCTGCGCCACCCCCTGGCCGCCGCCGGGCAATCCCTGGCCTTCGGTCTGATCCTCCTGGCGATGGCGCTGATCGCCCTGCTACGTGGCGAACTGCTCGACACCTGGCAGGACCAGCTGCCCGCCGACGCACCGAACTACTTCGTGCTCAACGTCCTGCCCGGCGAGAAGGACGCCTTCGCCGAACGCCTCGCCCAGCTCTCGCCCCACCCGGCACCGCTGTTCCCCGTGGTGCCCGGCCGCCTCACCGCCATCAATGGCGAACCGGCGAAGGAACATGCGAGCAAGGAGTCCCAGGGCGAACGCGCGCTGCAGCGTGACCTCAGCCTCACCTGGGCTGCCGACCTGCCCAATGGCAACCGCCTGGTGGCCGGGCAATGGTGGGACCAGGCCCCGGCCAGCGACCTGCCCGGCGTCTCGGTGGAGGCCAAGCTCGCCGGCAACCTCGGCCTGCAACTGGGCGACCGTCTGAGCTTCAGCGTCGGCGGCATCAGCCGTGACGTGCGCATCACCAGCCTGCGCGAAGTCGACTGGGACAACTTCCAGCCGAACTTCTTCATGATCTTCGCCCCCGGCTCCCTCGCCGACCTGCCCGCCACCTACCTCACCAGCTTCTACCTGCCACCGCAGCACGACCGCGAGCTGGTGGAACTGGCCCGCGCCTTCCCGGCAGTGACATTGCTGGAGGTGGAAGCCATCCTCGCGCAGCTGCGCAGCATCCTCGCCCAGGTCACGGTGGCGGTGGAGTTCGTCCTGCTGTTCGTGCTCGCCGCCGGCCTCGCCGTGCTCTTCGCCGGCCTGCAATCGACCCTCGACGAGCGCATCCGCCAGGGCGCGCTGCTACGGGCCCTGGGCGCCGAACGCAGCCTGCTGCAGCGGGCTCGCCGCGCCGAGTTCGCCCTGCTCGGCGCCGCTGCCGGCCTGCTCGCCGCCCTGGGCTGCGAGCTGGTCAGCGCCCTGCTCTACACCCTGGCCTTCGACCTGCAATGGCACCCTCATCCCTGGTTGCTGCTGTTGCCGCCCCTGGGCGCGCTGCTGGTGGGTGGCGCCGGTGTGATCGGCACCCGCCGCGCGCTCAACGCCAGCCCGCTGCAGGTACTGCGCGAAGCCTGATCGCCCGGCCCGCCTGTACAAGGCGGGCCGGCCTCTTGCTAGACTCCGGCCCCTCCCGTCGCGCACAGAGCCGCTGCCCCGAACATGAGTCGCTATCGCCCCCCACGTACCGCCGGCACCCCACTGATCACCCCCGAAGGCGAAGCCCGCCTGCGCGCCGAACTGCACGAGCTATGGCACGTGAAGCGGCCCAAGGTCACCCAGTCGGTGAGCGAGGCCGCCGCCCAGGGCGATCGTTCCGAGAACGCCGAATACACCTACGGCAAGAAGATGCTGCGGGAGATCGACAGCCGCGTGCGCTTCCTCACCAAGCGCCTGGAAAGCCTCAAGGTGGTCAGCGAACGCCCGTCCGACCCGAACAAGGTCTACTTCGGCGCCTGGGTGACCCTCGAGGACGACGACGGGGAGCAATCGCGCTACCGCATCGTCGGCCCGGACGAGCTCGACCTGAAGCAGAACCACATCAGCATCGACTCGCCGCTGGCCCGTGCCCTGGTGGGCAAGGCGCTGGACGCCGAGGTGCTGGTGCACACGCCGACCGGCGAGAAGAGCTGGTACGTGGTGGAGATCGAATACCCCTGATGCGCCTCAGCGCAGGGTGATCAGGCCCTGGCGCGAAACGCGCACCAGCTCGCGCACCATCAGCGCAACGTCCTCCCGGGCGGGCGCCTGCACCACGGCCATGTCGAAGCTGTCGGCGGCATAGCGCTGCAAGGACCCGGCATCGACGGCGAACTGGATGAGCAGGTTGCGCGGGCCGGCCCAGCGCTTCGGCCAGCCGTCGAGATAACGCAGCATGGTCGGCTGGTGGGGGCCGCTGAGAAGAACCCTGGGGTTGCGCAATACCGGGCCCGAAGTGATGGGCGCCAGGCGAATGAGCGGTTGGGGACAGGTCATGGTGTCATGTCTCCGCCTCGTTGATCCCGCTGGGCAGCGGTGAGAGGCGACACCGAACCAGCGCTTTAGCGGTATTTCGAGATGGACTCCATCTCCGCGCCCCGCAAGTAGCTGTCTTAAATCGGCGCATGGGGCGGCATCCTAGAGAAGCGCCCGCAATACTGTCAATACGACCAAGACGTCGTCCTGGAGCCTCCGCGACCATGTCCACACCTCCCTTGCGCCTGTTCTTCGCCCTGCCTTGCAGCGAGCCGCTGGCAACGAGCATAGCCCTGTGGCGCGAAGCCGCCTCCTGCGGTGGCAAAGCCGTGGCGAGGCGCAACCTGCACCTGACCCTCGCCTTCCTCGGCGAACAGCCTCGGGGCTGCGTCGGCGAACTCGAAAACCTGGCCGCGAGCCTCGTCGGCGAAGCCTTCGAACTGCGCCTCGACCACCTCCGTTGCTGGCAGAACGGCCTGTTGCACCTCGCCCCCGCCCATCCACCGCTGGCCCTGATGAGCCTCGCCGCCAGCCTCCAGGACAGATTGCGGGGCGCAGGCTTCGCGCTGGAGCGAAGGCCCTTCCACCCACACCTGACGCTCGCGCGCCACTGCGCCCACCTGCCGGCCGCAGCCGCCCCAACCTTCGATTGGCCTGTGAACCAGTTCACCCTCTTCGCCTCGGAAAATACCGCGTCCGGCGCGCACTACCGCGCCCTCGCGCACTGGCCACTGCTGCCTCGGGCCTCAAACGAGCGTTTCACTCAGTAACAGGGAAACGCCCGCGAACATTCGGTGAACGGCTGTAAACAACGGTGAAACCTGCGGCGCAGACGCCATTTCGTGCCAATCGCGACGCTGGCATGGTTCCTGCCCCTGCCCATCCGCTGATGTACGCGCCCAGGATGGGCGCGGCGGCTTCGCAGGGAGGCACCCACTGCCTGTTCCACCATCACCGAGAGCAACCAATGAACAACAACAAGATCCTGCTCGCCCTCGCCCTTGGAGTCGGCCTCGCCGCCTCCGGCGAAGCCCTCGCCGCCACCGGCTACACCCAGACCAAGTACCCCGTGGTCCTCGCCCACGGCATGCTCGGCTTCGACAGCATCCTCGGCATCGACTACTGGTACGGCATCCCCTCGGCCCTGCGCCGCGACGGCGCCTCGGTCTACGTCACCGAGGTGAGCCAGTTGAATACCTCCGAAGCCCGCGGCGAAGAGCTGCTGGAGCAGGTCGAGGAAATCGTCGCCATCAGCGGCAAACCCAAGGTCAACCTGATCGGCCACAGCCACGGCGGCCCGACCATCCGCTACGTCGCCGGCGTGCGTCCGGACCTGGTCGCCTCCGCCACCAGCGTCGGCGGCCCGCACAAGGGTTCGGCCACCGCCGACTTCCTGCGGCAGATCCCGCCCGGCTCGGCAGGCGAGACGATCGTCGCCGGCATCGTCAACGGCCTCGGCTCGCTGATCAACTTCCTCTCCGGCAGCAGGAGCACCCTGCCGCAGAACGGCCTCGGCTCGCTGGAATCGCTCAACAGCCAGGGCGCGGCCCGGTTCAACGCCAAGTTCCCCCAGGGCATCCCCACCAGCGCCTGCGGCGAGGGCGCCTACCAGGTCAATGGCGTGCGCTACTACTCCTGGAGCGGCACCAGCCCGCTGACCAATGTGCTCGACGTCAGCGATGCACTGCTCGGCGCCACCTCCCTCACCTTCAAGGGCGAAGCAACCGACGGCCTGGTCGGCCGCTGCAGCTCCCACCTGGGCAAGGTGGTGCGTGACAACTACCGGATGAACCACCTCGACGAGGTCAACCAGACCTTCGGCCTCACCAGCCTGTTCGAGACCGACCCGGTGACCGTCTACCGCCAGCACGCCAACCGCCTGAAGAACGACGGCCTGTAAGCCGCCCCGGCGGGGCCTGCGGGCCCCGCCCCCTGACGAGAGGCCACCGTGAAGAAATTCCTGCTGTCCCTGCCCCTGGTGTTCGCCGGCTGCCTGGCCGCGATCCTCTACCTGCAATCCGCCACCGACAGCCCGGCGCCGCAGGCTCCCGACAGCCCCCGACAGCCGCTCCCCGATGCCGCCGCTGCCGACGACCCGATACAAGGCCCCGGCGTCGCACCCGCCCTGCCGGCGCAACTGCCTGCCCTGCCCGCCTCCTTCGCCGGCACCCAGGTCGACGGCCGCTTCCAGCTGGACGCAGCGGGCAACCTGCTGATCACCGAGGACATCCGCCGCATCTTCGACTACTTCCTCAGCGCCATCGGCGAGGAGCCCATCGGCATCTCCATCCAGCGCCTGCGCGGCTACATCACCGCCCAGCTGCAGGAGCCGGCCGAAGGCCAGGCCCTGGCGCTGCTGGAACAGTACCTGGACTACAAGCGACAGCTGGTGCAGCTAGAGAAGGACCTGCCACAGATGGCCGACCTGGACGCCATGCGCCAGCGCGAAGCCGCGGTGAGCGCCCTGCGCGCGCGCCTGTTCAGCGCCGAGGTGCACCAGGTGTTCTTCGCTGGCGAGGAAACCTACAACCGCTTCACCCTGGAGCGCCTGGCCATCGCCCACGACGCCTCCCTCGACGATGCCGCCAAGGCTGCCGCCGTCGACCGCCTGCGCCAGGGCCTGCCCGAGGCCCTGCAGGACAGCGTGCTGCCGCAGCTGCAGGCCGAACTCCGCACCCAGACCGCTCAATTGCAGGCACAGGGCGCCACGCCCGCCGAGATCCGCCGCCTGCGCCAGCAGTTGGTAGGTGCACAAGCCACCGAACGCCTGGAGGCCCTGGACCAGCGTCGCCAGGGCTGGAAGCAGCGGATCGGCGCCTTCCAGGCGGAGAAGGCGCGCATCGAGTCCAACCCCGGGCTCAGCGATGGCGATCGCCGTGCCGCGATCCAGCGCCTGGCCGAGGAGAAGTTCGACGAGCACGAGCGCCAACGCCTGGACGCCGCCCTGGAACTGGCCGCAGCGCGCGCGCAGCAGCCCTGAAACGCAGAAGGCCCGCTCATGGCGGGCCTTCTTCGGGTTCGCAGTGGTTACTGGCTAAAAGAGCGGTCCAGGGAGAAGCGGCCCGCGCCCTCGATCAGCAAGGTGCCGGAGATCAGGGCGAGGATCAGCGCGTACTCGTAGCCACCGTTGGTGATGAAGAACCCGCTGGCCCAGTGCACGCTGAAGATGGCGACCACCATGGCGACGATCAGCGACGCGGCGGCGGGACGTACCAGCAGGCCGATCACCAGGGCCAGGCCACCGAAGAACTCGGCGCTGCCCGCCATCAGGGCCAGCAGGTAGCCGGGCGCCAGGCCGATGCTTTCCATCCACTGGCCGGTGCCTTCCAGGCCATAGCCGCCGAAGAGACCGAAGAGCTTCTGCGAGCCGTGGGCGGCGAAGGTCAGGCCGGTCACCACGCGCAGCAGGGTGATGCCGATGCCGGCGTTGGTGGAGAGAAGGCGTTTGATCGGGTTGCTCATGTCGCGTTTCCTTTCGAGTGAGGAGGTGTTGGTTCAGACGGGAGCAATCTTAGTTGATTTTTTCGATATGAAAACCGCAAAAAATGCAGAATTGAAATCGATAAAATCGATTATTTACCCCTGCTTGCGACTTTTCTCTGCGGTTCCAGCAGATAACGCTCCCGGTCATAGGCCAGGTAGTACTTGTTCACTGCGCTGACATAGCTGACCACACCCATGCCCAGTTGCTCGGCGGCGATACGCTCGACCTGGAAGAACCACTGGTTGGGATTGAGCCCGCGGCGCCGCGCCTCCGCCCGCAGGCTTTGCACCCGCTGCGGCCCCACGTTGTAGGCGGCCAGGGTGAAGGCCATGCGCTCGCGCTCATTGAGCTGCGAACTGTTGAAGAAGCCCTTGCGCAGCATGGCCAGGTACTTGGCCGAGGCCTGCACGTTGTTCTCCAGCGCATGGATGTTGCCGACCCCGACGGTACGCGCCGCGCCGGGGGTGATCTGCATCAGCCCGGTGGCACCGCTGGCGCCGCGGGCGGCCGGGTTGAGGCTGGATTCCTTGAAGGCCACGGCGGCCAGGTTCAGCCAGTCGAAGGCATGCTGGTCGGCGAAGCGCTGCAGCACCGGGCGCACCTTCTCCAGGCGCTGCCGATCGGCCCGGGCCAGGGGGCTGTGCACCTTGTACAGGCGGCGGTACACGCGCTGGAAGGTGGCGTCCTGGTCGGAAGGCGCGTTGTAGCCGGCCAGGAAGCGGTCGATGCTGGCGCGCAGCATCGGCGCGTCGCGGCGGACGAACCAGGTCATGTCGCGCTGGTTGTCCAGCACCAGGTGCTTCTCGATACGCAGCTTGGGCATGACCTTGGCCCAACGCTCGGCGATGGGCTGCTCGACAGCGGTCAGCGGGAAGATGCCGGCCTGGACCATCTCCAGCACATCCTCCACCGCCAGGGTCGGGTCGACCCACTCGATGACGATCGGCGCCAGCTTGCGTTGCGCCAACTGCTGGTTGACCCGGCGCAGCGCCTCGGCCGCCGCGCTGCCGGCCGGCAACGCGATGCTGCGCCCGGCGAGCTGCTCCAGGCGCTGGTAGCGGCGATCGCCACTGCGGCTGACCAGCAGCAGCGGCACATGACGGCGAATGGGGGCGCTGGCGCTGACCTCACCGCCGCTGCGCGGGTCCACCAGCTCGCCGGGGGCCACCAGGTCGCCCTCGCCGCGCTGCAGGGCGGCGAGCAACTGGTCCTTGGCCCTGGGGATGATCTTCACGTCCAGCTCGCGGCCGTCGCGGGCGTTGCGGTTGAGGTACTGCTCGAAGGCGCGGATGCGGTGGTATTCGATGCCGATGGCCTCGCCCTTGACCTCGCCGGAGCTGTTGCGGCTCTGGTTGACCAGCACCCGCAGCACGCCACTGCGGCGGATCTGCGCCAGGTCACGCGCCTCGCTCGGCTGCTGCCAGGCTTCCGGCGGGCCGGCCAGGCGCGCTGCAGCCGGGAACGGCGACAGGGCGAGCAGGCACAACAGAAGCAGCAGCGTTCGGGTCATCGAATCTCCGGGATCAGGCCGCAGGAAGCGAGCCGACCGTCTGAGAACGCAGCCCCCGGACGGAGTTCCGGGCGGTGCGAGGGGCGCGGAGAGTGTCACAGCTCGGCCGTCGACACCAGCCAAAACGCTGTAACAACTTCAACAAACAACCATAACTAACTGTATTTATTGAGTTTTCTTTAATGAATCGAGCTTTGCTATGCTGCTCCGCTCGCGTCCGAGGTAGCACCATGCAACTCATCGACATTGGCGTCAATCTGACCCATTCAAGCTTTGCGGCAGAGCGTGAAGCACTGCTCGAACGCGCCTTCGCCGCAGGCGTGGCGCAACTGGTACTCACCGGCACCAGCATCGCCGATGCCGAAGAAGCACTGGCCCTGGTCCGCCAGCTCGACCCCGAAGGCGGCCGCCTGTTCAGCACGGCCGGCCTGCACCCCCACGAAGCCAGCCAGTGGAATGCCGACAGCGCCCGCCACCTGCAGGCACAGCTGGCCGAGCCGGAGGTACGCGCCGTGGGCGAATGCGGCCTGGACTTCAATCGCGACTTCTCCCCGCGCCCGCAGCAGGAGAAGGCCCTGGAGGAACAACTGGCCCTGGCCGTCGAGCTGGGCCTGCCGGTGTTCCTCCACGAACGCGACGCCGACGAGCGCCTGCTGGCCATCCTGCGGCCATTCCGCGATCGCCTGCCGGCCGCCGTGGTGCACTGCTTCACCGGCGAGAAGCGCGCCCTCTTCGCCTACCTCGATCTGGACCTGCACATCGGCATCACCGGCTGGATCTGCGACGAACGCAGGGGCACCCACCTGCACCCGCTGGTGCGTGAAATCCCGGCGGGCCGGCTGATGCTGGAAAGCGACGCCCCCTACCTGCTGCCCCGCAGCCTGCGACCGAAGCCCAAGAGCGGTCGCAACGAGCCGGCCTTCCTGCCCGAGGTGCTCCATGAAGTCGCTCGCCACCGGGGCGAAACACCCGAGCACCTGGCCCAGCACACCACCGCCTGCGCACGCGCGTTTTTCGGGCTGCCGAACATCGCCTAACCTGTTCCAGTAAAGAGGCTGATTGATACGGATCAACGATCCGGTCACAGTGCTGCGAAACAATGCTGGCACCTTGCCAAGCCTCAGAGAAAAAAGAACAGAACATGGGTAACTGGATGCGCGATCTTTCCCTGAAGTACAAGTTCTGGGCGGTCAACGCCGTCGCCTTCGTCACCACGCTGCTGCTGGTGCTGCACGCCATCAGCCTCGAGCGCGATGCCCGCGTCGAGGCGGCCCGCGATGCGGCCGTGGCGCAGGCCGCATTGCTGCGTGCCTGGCCCGCCGGGCAGGCGCTGCCTGCCAGCAAGGAGATCGTGCGCTTCGCGGCCGGCAGCGCCCCGCAGCTGCAGGGGATCGACACCAGCGCGCTGAGCCGCGCCACCGGCTGGGTCGACCTGGACCACGACGCCCTGTTCGGCAGCGATCCGGTGGTGGGTGCCCAGGTGCAGGACACCGCCGACGGCCAGCGCATCGCCGTACTCGCCCATGCGCCGAGCTTCACCGAGGTGTTCACCTCGCGCATGCTCAACTACGCGGTCACCGTTTTCCTGCTGATGATGGCGCTGCTGGCGTCCTCGCAGTTGTTGATCCGCTTCCTCCTCAGCCACCTCAACACCCTCAAGGACGTGATGCTGCACGTGGAGAAGAGCGGCGACCTGTCTGCCCGCGTGCCGCTGGACAGCCGCGACGAGGTGGGCCAGATGGCGAGCGCATTCAACGCCATGCAGGCGGGCTTCCAGCGCGTGGTGGGCACCGTCGCCCAGGTCACCGAGCGCCTCGACGAAGGCGCCGCGCGACTGGCCTCGAGCATGGGCGAGGTGCGCCAGGGCATGCTCGGCCAGCAGAGCGAGACCGACCAGGCCGCCACCGCCATCAACGAGATGTCCGCCACCGTGCATCACATCGCCCAGCACGCCGCCGACACCCGCGACCAGTCGCAGACCGCCGACCAGCTCGCCGGAGCCGGCCAGAGCGTGGTCAGCCGCGTGGGCGAGTCCATCGCCGGGCTCTCCAGCGGCGTGCAGCAGACCGCCGAGATGATCGAGAAGCTCGCCGAGGACAGCCAGAAGATCAGCAGCGTGGTCAGCGTCATCCATGGCATCGCCGAGCAGACCAACCTCCTCGCCCTCAATGCCGCCATCGAGGCCGCCCGCGCCGGCGAGATGGGCCGTGGCTTCGCCGTGGTGGCCGACGAGGTGCGCAACCTGGCCAAGCGCGTCCAGGATTCCACCGACGAGATCACCAGCATGATCCTCGCCCTGCAGTCCGGCACCCGCGACGCCGTGGAGTTCATGCAGGAAAGCTCGTTCAAGGCCGACAGCTGCGTGCAACAGGCCCACGAAGCCGGCGAAGCACTGGCCGCCATCACCGGCGCCGTGGCGCAGATGCGCCAGAGCAACACGCAGATCGCCGTGGCAGCGGAACAGCAGAGCCAGGTCGCCGAGGAGATGACCCGCGCCGTGGTCGGCATCCGCGACGTCACCGAACTCACCGTCAGCCAGACCCTCGGCTCCGCCTCCACCAGCGCCGAACTGGCCAGCCTCGCCAGCGAACTCTCCCGCGCCATTCGCCAGCTCAAGCTCTGAGCTGGCTATCCCGCCCATAGACACAACCCATTCGCCGGCCCCTCCAGGGCCGGCCTAGACTTGCCCGCAATCCTCAGAGGAATCCGCACCATGGGCAAACGTCATCCCAACCTCCGCGCCTGGCAGTGGAAGACCTACGCCAGGAACCACCGCCACCCCACCAACCTGGTGCTGCACCTGCTGGCCGTGCCGCTGTTCATCGTCGCCACCCTGGTCTTGCTCGACGGCCTGTTCACCCTGAGCGTCCTGAACATCGCCCTCGGCGTCATCGGCCTGGCCGCCTCCCTCGGCCTGCAATCCCACGGGCACCGACTCGAAGCCGAGGCACCGGAGCCGTTCGCCGATCGCAAGGACGCCGTGGGCCGCCTGCTCACCGAACAGTTCGTCACCTTCCCACGCTTTTTCCTCAGCGGCGCCTGGTGGCGCAACTGGCGGAACCGCCACTGACCTCCACCTGCCAGCAAAGAGCCATTACTTTCGTCGGAAAATATTCAAGCTCGCCAAAGGAATGACGATATGCTGGCACCACGCTGTATGAGGGTCGTCGCATGCCGTCAAAGCGACAGATATTTGGCACCATTTTCCTGGCAGTCACCCTGAGCGCCCTCGCCCGGGGGGAGCAGTCCGCCTACCCCCTGGATATACCCGCCCTGCGTCTTCACCTGCCCGGCACCGCTCCCCAGGTGTTCACCCTGCGCGATCTCCAGGCCATGCCCAGCGTCACCCTGCGCGCCCGCGGCCCCAGTGATGACCGGGTGTCTGACTGGCACGGCGTGCCCCTGGGCCAACTCCTCGAGCGGCTGCCGGGTGCGCGGCACACCGCCGAACTGCACCTGCGGGCCCTCAACGACTATTCGGTGGTGATCCCCGCCAGCGACATCGAGCGCTACCAGCCGGTGATCGCCTACTCCCGCGATGGCCGACCCATGGCGGTGGAAGCCTATGGGCCGCTCTTCCTCATGTACCCCTTCGATACCCACGCCGAACTGCGCGTGCAGAAGTACTACAACCGTGCCATCTGGCAACTGAGCGATATCTACATCGAGTAGCGACCATGCCCGACAGTTTTGCCGACAGTATTTCCCTGCCGCGCAAGCGGCTGGTGATGGCGGTCCTCCTGGTTCTCATGCTGGTCATGGCGATCACCGCCGGGGGCTCGCTGTGGCTGGTGGTGAACGAGGCACGGCAGCTCGGCCGCCCCGGCTCCCATGGCGAGCTGTGGCAGGTCTACCAGATCCGCAACGGCATGGACCGCCTGCTGGAGGAAGCGCAGCACATCGAACAGGGCCACAGCGGCGCCACGCAACTGGTGGTCCGCCTCGGTGTGCTGCGCAGCCTGTCGCGCCCCGTCGAAGGCCATCACCTGTTCGACTTCCTGCCCACGGCGCGCCCGGAAACAACCCGCACCCTGCAACGCGTCTCCGAACTCAGCCAGCGCTGGCTGAAGCGCGTCGACTGGAACGACCAGGCCTCGGCCCGCGCCACCAGCGCCGAAATCCTCAGCGAGCTGCCGCCGCTGCAACGCGCCATGCACGAGGTCATGGTGGCCGCCAACATCTCCCTGGCCAACGAACTGGACGAAGAACGCCAGCGTCTCTACGGCTACTTCAGCAAGCTCGCCTGGGCCTTGCTCGGCCTGCTGGTGGGCGGCGCCCTGCTGGTCACCCACCTGATCTACAGCTTCCGCGAGGCCCGGCGCCTGAGCGAGAGCCTTGGCGAACTCGCACACACCCTGGAAAGCCGCGTCGAGGCGCGCACCCTCGCCCTCAGCGAAGGCCGCGAACTGCTCAAGCACATCCTCGAGGCCAGCCCCAGCGACGTCGCCCTGATCGGCGCGGAATCCGGCCGGGTGCATTTCGTCAACCAGCGCCTGATCGTCCGCCAGGGCCTGCAGCGTGGCTCGCAGTTCTCCCTGGACCGGCTGTTCGCCGCCGAATCCGAAGCCCATCGCTTCCGCGCCGCCCTGGAGGCACGTCGCCAGATCGATGACTGGGAGGCGCTGCTGGGCAAGACCGCCCCTTACTGGGGCGTGGTGTTCGGCCGTATCGTCGAGCTCGAGGGCGAGCCTGCGCACCTGGTCTGGAGCTACGACATCAGCCTGCGCAAGCGCATGGAGCACGAGCTGCTGACCCTGGCCACCACCGACGGCCTCACCGGCCTCGACAACCGCCGCGCCTTCATGCAGCGCGCCGAAGACATGCTGCGCCAGGCCGAACGCTTCGGCCATCCGTGCTCGGTGCTGATGATGGACATCGACCACTTCAAGTCGGTCAACGACGGCCATGGCCACGCCATCGGCGACGAAGCCCTGCGCGCCGTCGCACGGGTGATGCGTGAATGCCTGCGCGGCGTCGATGTCCTCGGGCGCCTGGGTGGCGAGGAGTTCGCGGCCATCCTGCCGGAGACCGGGGACGGCAAGGCCGCGCTGGTGGCCGAGCGCCTTCGCGCCGGAGTCGAGGCCCTGCGCGTGGACCTCGCCGGGGGTGATGTCCTGCGCCTGACGCTCAGCCTGGGGATCGCCGGGAAGCGCCCCGGAGAAACCCTGGAATCCCTGCTCGGCCGCGCCGATGCGGCGCTCTATGCCGCCAAGCAGGCCGGACGCAACCGGGTGGAGGTGGCGTCCCTCTGACGCCTCAACCGAAGACGGTGACCGTCTGCCGGCTCAGCGCCACCAGCTCGCCGGAAGGCGACCAGAGGCGCGCCGAGACATGGCCATAGCCGTCACGGGCGTGGTCGATCTCGGCGCGGTACAGGCACCAGTCCAGGGTGCCCACCGTCGGCAACGGCTGCACGAACTCGATGGTCCAGGTCAGCGAACTGCCCGGTGCCGGGCTGCGCAGGTGCGGCAGTACCGCCGGCGGCCAGGCGTCCACCAGCGCCAGCAGGTGGGCGATTCCGGCCGGCTCATCCTCGAGCTCGCCCCGGAAGCGCACCCAGCCGCCCATCTCGCGAGCCGGATTGTTGGTGAACGGCATGCTGCCGATGCCCCAGCGCATGGCCAGGAAACGGGTGAAATCGGGGGTCACGCCACGCAGGAAGGGCAGCTCCTGGCACTCCTCCGCCGGCTTGATCACCGGTGCCGGGTCGGCCTGTACATCGATGGCCGACTCACGCGAGGCGCCAAAACTGCCCTGCACCACCACCACCGTCTGGCCGTTCTGCACCGCGCGGCAGAACATCTGGCTCACCGCCCGCCCCTCGCGCAGCACCTCGGCCTCGAAGCTCGCCGGCACCTCGGCTTCCAGCGGGCCGACGAAGGTGATCGCCAGCGACCGCACCGGGCGTCCTTCACCCACCTTGGCGCTCATCGCCTCATAGGCCAGCGCGGCCACTAGGCCACCGAAACTGGCACGGCCCTGAGCCCAGGCGCTGGGCACCAGGACCTCGCCAGGATTGTTGCGAACGGCCTGGATCAACTGGGAAAACTTCATGGTCCACTCACCCGCTGAATTCGAAAGTGGAGGGATGTTAGGGGATTGCCCAGGCGCTAGAAAGCCGACCTTCAAGCGGGTAGCGACAACGGGGAGGGGAAAAATGCCAGGGCATCAGGCGCGCTGATGGCGCCTTCGGGATCGCACCCGCGACGCAGGATGGGAAGAGCGAAGCGAATCCCATCGATGCGGGGCCTCCCGGAACACCCACCGCCGGGCGGGTGAACCCACGAAGCAACCCTGCAGGGAGCAGTCGGGTTGCACCCGACCTACAAAGGAATCAACGGCGAGGAAGGGATCAGCCCAGGCTCGCCTGCAGCTTGTCCAGCACCCGGTCCGAACGCACCTCGGCGGCGTGCATGGCGACGCGCCAGGCCTTCACCCGCGGGGCGAGGTCAGGCTCCTGCTCGGCGATGAGCAGCCATTGCAGGCGGTCATGCCATTTGCCGAGAGCGGCCTGCGCGCCCTTGAGCAGGCGCTGGGCCTTGGCGGAAGCCTCCACCCACTGCGGGTAGGCATCGCCACCGTAGCGCACGCGCTTGATCAGCAGGCGCAGGCGATGGCGGTCGTGGGCCGGGTCGGCCAGCGCCCGCTCCAGGCGCTTCCAGTCCCGGGCCAGGTGCTTGCGCACGGTCTTGCGCGGCTTCACCAGCAACCCTTCGCGATGGGAGATGCGCAGCAGTTGCGGCCAGGCATCCAGCACGCGGAACAACTGCACCAGGGCCGGGCTCGCCAGCAGCACGGCATGGCCTTCGCGCAACCGCTGGCGGCGCGGCTCGGCCAGAGCGGCGAGCCCCTGGCTTTCCAGTTCGACGATCAGCACTTCCAGGTCACGCAGCGGCGTGCTCAGTGCCCCGACCTCGCGGGCCGCCTCGTTCAGCACCTGGGCAGCGGGCAGGTCCCGCAGGGGGCGCAGCAGGCTGCGCAGGCGCCGGGTGTTGATGCGCAGGTCGTGCAGGGCCTCGCCATCGGTGCCGGCTTCGAGGCGCGCACGGCACGACAGCAGCTTGATTTCGAGGGTCAGCACCTGGGCGATCAGGTCGTCGAGCATGGCAGGCATGGAAGGGTCATCCGGGCAGGCGGGCGCGCTTCCGATCAGCGCTCCACGCGGGTAAGGCGCCAGGGCAGCGCCCTGCGCAAGGCCTTCAGCGCCTGCGCGAGCTCTGCCGGTGGCAATGGCTCGCCAGCATAGCGCAGAGCCTCGTAGCGGCGCGCGAATTCCTCGATCAGCCCGGCCTGTGCCGGCAGCGCCCGCGCCGCACGTGCGGCGTAGTCACGCGGGCCCTCGCCCTTGCCCCGACGCACCCCCTGGCGGCCAAGCGCACGCTCGAATCCCTGGAACAGGCGCAGCTGCGGGTCGCGCTCGCGGCGCCAGGGCTTGAACATGAACAGCGCCACCAGGCCCACCAGCACGCCTCCACCGCCCACCAGCAAGAGCGCGAAGGTGCGGCCGTCGAGGGCACCGAACCAGCGCTGCAGCACCTGCATCTGCACCTCGCCCTGGTAGCCCAGGACCCAGCGCTGCCAACCGTAGTTGAGCTGGTCCCAGGTCAGGCGCAGCTGGTTCACCCAGCTCACCTGGCGATAGCGCAGCGGCGAGAAGGGCGAGTTCTCGAGGAAGCTCTGCTCCCCGGCCACCGCCTCCTCCAGCCCCTGCTCGATGCGGTTGGGCGCCACCTGGAAGGTCGGGTCGACGCTGCTCCAGCCCTTCTCCGGGGTCCAGTACTCGACCCAGGCGTGGGCATCGAACTGGCGCACCGCCACATAGTTGCCCGTCGGGTTGATCTCGCCGCCCTGGTAGCCGGCCACGATCCGCGCGGGCACACCGGCGGAACGCAGCACGAAGGTCATCGCGCCGGCGTAGTGGGCGCAGAAGCCGCGGCGGCTGTCGAAGAGGAATTCGTCCACGCTGTTCGCCCCGCCCGGCGGTGGCTTCAGCGTGTAGACGAAGGGCTCGCGATTGAAATGCTGCAGCAGCGCCTGCACCAGGTCCTCCGTCGCCGGGTGCCGGGCCTTGAGCTCGGCGGCCCAGGCGCGGCTGCGCGGGTCCCCCTGTTCCGGCAACTGCAGGGTGCGCCGGCGCACGCGCTCGTCGAGCTCCGGGTCACGCACCGCCTCGGGCCAGGAGGTCACCCGGTACAACAGCGAGCGGTCCACCGGGAGCCGCCGTTGCAGGTGGTAGTCGATCATCTGGCGGGTGTCTTCGAGGCGGGTCTCGCCCACGTCCAGGGTGAACAACCAGGGCCGTGCGCTGGGCTGCATCACCACGCTGTAGTCCAGCGGCTCGCCGCGTTTTACCCACTGCGCGGGGGAGTTGAACTGGCTGGCTTCGGACTGCGACCAGCGACGGCCGTCGAAACGCTCCAGGGTCAGCGCACGCCAGTACAGCTCGCGGCGCGGCGGCGGCGCGCCCTCGAAGCTGGCGCGGAAAGCCAGCTCGGCGGACTGGCTGAGCTCGGCGATATCGGCCGGCGCCATGCTGTCGGACAGCCCGGTGACGCCCTTGTCGCTGGGCAGCGGCAGGGACCACAGCGGCCCCATGCGCGGGAAGAACAGGAACAAGAGCAGCATCAGCGGCAGTGCCTGGGCCAGCAGCGTCGCCGCCAGGCGCAGGGTGGCCAGCGGGCGGGCGGCGAAGGCGCTCTGCTGCAGGCCGATCAACGCGGCCAGCAACGCAATCACCGGCAGCAGGCTGTAGAGGGCGGCGAGCATGCCGTCGTCGAAGAGGTAGGCCGTCACCACGGTGAAGAAGCCGAGGAAGATCAACACCAGCGCATCGCGCCGCGTACGCATCTCCACCAGCTTGAGAATGAAGGCCGCCACCAGCAGCACCACGCCGGCATCGAGGCCGATCAGGCTGCCCCGGGACAGCAGCACCCCCGCGCCGGCACCGAGCATCATCAGCACCTTGGCCAGGCCGCTGGGGTAGCGCGCGCGCATGCGGAACACCTGTATCCGCCAGCCGGCGCAGACCAGCCAAAGCCCGATGATCCACAACGGCAGGTGGAACAGGTGCGGCAGGATCACCAGCACCTGGGCCACCAGCAACCAGGTCAGGGCGATGCGCGGGATCGGCTGCACCGTGCTCATCGCGCCACCCCGTAGAGCGCCAGCGCGCGCAGGCAGGCATCGCGGTGCGGCTCGCCGGTGGCCGGGCGCAACTCCTCGCCGCCGAGGCGCAGGCCGAAGGGCTGGCCGCGTTCGGTGAAGGTCAGCACCCAGTGGCAGAGCAGCGAGAGGCGGCTTTCCAGCTCGCCCTCCAGGCCGTCCAGGTCGAGCCACAGATCGGCCCCGGCGAGGACGGCGAAATCCTTGATGAACAGGCCCTGGCCCCGGGAATAGGCCTTCCAGTGCAGGCGCCGCCGCGAGTCGCCGGGCTGATAGGGCTTGAGCCCCTGGTAGTCGTCTGCGCCGCGACCGAGCACCCGCACGCCGTCCTCTTCGTCATCCCGGCGGCCACCGGTGCCCATGGGCAGGTCGCCGGGCAACGGGCGCGGATAGACCAGCGCCGCCTGGTCGAGGTCCACCCAGCTCCAGGCCACCAGCAGGCCGAGGGGGAAACGGCTTTCCACTCGCAGGCGCCCGGGCCGCAGCCAGCCACGGCGCTCGGCCGGCAGGTCGACCTCGCAGTCGCAGGAACCGGCGGCGGGCACATCCTGCGCCTGCAGCTCGGCCGGGGGCCAGCCCAGGGCGATCGCCTGGTGCGGCTGGCGCTCGCTCTCCAGGCGCACCTGGAAGCGCGCACGCTCGCCCACGAACACCGCCGGGGCTCCTGCCGCGCGCAGGGTCATGCCGGCGAGGTTACGGAAGGTGTGGAGGATGGTCAGGATGAACACCGACAGCAGCAGGAAGGTCAGGCCGTAGGCCAGGCTGTTCTGGTAGTTGATCGCCGCCAGCAGCATCAGCACCAGGGCGATGCCGAAGGCCAGCCCGGTGCGCGTGGGGATGATGAAGATGCGCCGCTGGTTGAGGCGCACCTCGGCCGCAGGCGGGATCCGCTTCGCCAGCCAGCGGTTCCAGCGCGGCCGCACGCGCTGCTTGAGCATCAGAGCGCCGGGACTTCGCGCAGAAGCCACTGCACCAGGGCGCCGCCGCCGTGGCCGGCCGGGTCGGCCTGTTCACGCAGGCGGTGGCCGACCACCGAGGGCAGCACGGCCTGCACGTCCTCCGGGATCACGTAGTCGCGCCCCGCCAGCAGCGCCCAGGCCCGGGCAGCGGCCAGCAGTGCGAGGCTGGCCCGTGGCGACAGGCCCCAGGCGAACCGGGTGTGGGAACGGGTCGCCTCCACCAGGCGCAGCACATAGTCCACCAGGGCGTCGCTGACGCGGATCTTCGGCACCTCGGCCTGGAGGAGCGCCAGCTCGGCGTGATCCAGCACCGGGTCCAGGCGTGGCAGGATCTCGCGGCGCGCCTCGCCCAGCAGCAACGCCTTTTCCGCCGCGCGGGCCGGGTAGCCCAGCGACAGGCGCATGAGGAAACGGTCCAGCTGCGACTCCGGCAGGGCGAAGGTGCCGCCCTGGCTCACCGGGTTCTGCGTGGCGATGACGAAGAAGGGCTCGGGCAGCGGCCGGGTCGCCCCCTCGATGGTCACCTGGCCCTCCTCCATGGCTTCGAGCAGCGCACTCTGGCTCTTGGGGGTGGCGCGGTTGATCTCGTCGGCCAGCACCAGCTCGGCGAACACCGGGCCGGGGTGGAAGACGAACTGGCCGGTGTCCTTGTCGAACACCGAAGTACCGAGGATGTCGCCGGGCAAGAGGTCCGAGGTGAACTGGATACGCTGGAAGCTCAGCCCCAGCACCCGTGCCAAGGCATGGCTGAGGGTGGTCTTGCCCATGCCGGGCAGGTCTTCGATCAACAGGTGACCGCGGGCCAGCAGGCAGGTCAGCGCCAGGCGTACCTGGGGCTCCTTGCCCAGCACGACCTGGTTCACGGCGTTGAGGCAGGCATCCAGTCTGGTTCGCATCGCAGGCTCCCGAAACAATGGGCCGATGCTACCGGTGGGCACGGGGATGGCAAAGCGCCCTGCAATTTTTGCTGACGAAACCGTGCGCCAGGTCCGTCACGGATGCTCATGCTTTGCGTTGATATGCGCATCACCGCTTGCGTGCGCCGAGGCTGGCGGCTTCCTTGGGGTGGTGTAGAGCGAAGCAAACCCGGGCGGTAGAGGTGGCTGAGACTCCTGGATGCCCGGAAAACACCGCGCTTGAGCGCTTTCTTCACAGCCACAACAGCTGACGCAGAGAGCGCGAATGCATTCGCGAGGGTCCAGCCACCCTGCCATTCGCGGTTGAAACCGCTCCCACCAGGCAGCCCGTAGCCCGGGCTTCAGCCCGGGTATCAGAGGCGGAAGTGCCCCGCCATCGCCTGCAGGTCCCGACCCAGGGAGGCGAGCTGGGTGCTGGAATTGGCGGTTTCCTCCATGGCCAGCGCGGACTGGTCGGCGATGTCACGGATGCTGGTGACACTGCGGTTGATCTCTTCGGCCACGGCGCTCTGCTGCTCGGCGGCGGCGGCGATCTGCTGGTTCATCTGGTGGATCACCGACACCGCCTCGGCGATGCCGCTCAAGGCCAGTTCGGTGTGGTTGGCGTCCTGCACCGTCATCTCCACCAGCGTCCCGCTTTCCTGCATGCGCTCGACCGAGCGCCGCACGCCATCGCGCAGGGTGACGACCAGGCGCTCGATCTCGGCAGTGGACTGCTGGGTGCGCTTGGCCAGCGCGCGCACCTCGTCGGCCACCACGGCGAAGCCGCGCCCCTGCTCGCCGGCACGTGCCGCCTCGATGGCGGCGTTGAGGGCCAGCAGGTTGGTCTGCTCGGCCACGCTCTTGATCACGTCCAGCACCGAACCGATGCTCTGGGTTTCATGGCTCAGGTGCTCGATGCTCTGGGTCGCCGCCTGCATGGCCGCCGCCAGCTGGTTGATCCGCCCCAGGGTCTGGCGCACCACCTCGCTGCCGCTGCTGACCTTGCTGTCCGCGCTCTGCGTCGAGGCGGCGGCCGCTTCGGCATTGCGCGCCACCTCATGCACCGTGGCGGTCATCTGGCTCATGGCGGTGGCCACCTGGTCGGTCTCCAGCTTCTGGCCGTTGACGCCGACGCGGGTCTGCTCGGTGACCGAGGACAATGCCTGGGCCGAGGAGGAAATCTGCGCCACCCCGCCCTGCAAGCGCCCGACCATGTCGCGCAGATTGGCCGACATGCCGCGCATGGCCTCCAGCAACTGGCCCACCTCGTCGCTGCGATCGACCTCGATCTCGACGCTCAGATCGCCGGCGGAAATCTGCCGCGCCACCGCGATCACCCGCTGCAACGGCCGCACGATCAGCAGCGCGATCAGCACCGTGGCCGCCAGGCCGATGAGCAGGGCCAGGGCGCTAGCCGAGAGGATCAGCAGGGAACTCGCGCGCTGCTGGGCGAGCATCGCCTCCTTCTGCTGCCCATAGGCCTGGTCGACGGCGCCGACTATCAGCTCTGCGGCGCCGACCAGGGCCTGGTACTCCACCTTCTGCTGGCGCAGGTGGCCGGTGTATTCCTTGAGTCGGTCGTTGAACGAATCGATATTGCCGATCACCTCGGTGAGCACCGCGGCGTAGCCCGGGTCCTTCATGCTCTCGCGCAGCTCGCCTGCGAGCTTCTGTGCGTCCAGCGCCTCCTGGATGGCGCTCTCGTCGATATCGCCGCTGCTGCGGCTCTGCTCCAGGCGCACGCGGGCCTGGTTCAACGCCAGCAGCAGGGACTGGTAGACACGGCTGATCTCGCCGCCCTGGGCGACCATCTCGGCGCCTTCCGCGCCCTGGGAACTCTTCAGCAGGTCGACCCCATCCTCGTTGAGACCCGACTGCAGCACGTCGAGGCTGTTGGAGGCACTGACCACCAGCCAGTTGGCCGCCTCCAGGGACAGGCGCATGTTGTCGGTGAGCTCCACATAGCGGTCGAAGGCCGCGCGGTAGGTGGTCACCGCCTGCTCCACCTGCCCAAGCGTCTGCTGGCTGGCGCCACCGAGGTCAGCCCCCAAGGCCTGGCCGTGCTCCTGCAACGCCTGGGTCGCCTGGCGCAGCGCCTCGGCCTGCTTGGCATCGCCGGTCAGGGCGTAGTCCTTCTCGATCAGGCGGATGCGCAGCACCTCGCCACCCAGTGCGTTGGTGCGCTCCAGCAGGGCGGCGCCGTCGGCCACGCTGCGCAGCGCGGAGAAGCCCGTGGCAGCCACCACCGCCGTGAGCAGCAGCACCACGCCGAACCCCAGGGTCAGCTTCTTCGCCGTACCGAGGCTGGCGATACCACGTTGCAGAACCGATGCCATGGAGACTCCTCCTCGCCGGATGGCCGGCCTCGCCTCACAGGCTGCCGGGACAACAGCGTGAACTTAGGAGCGAGACCATGCTGGCGACAAGCCATAACCCTGCCAGGGGCCGGTCGATTGGAGGTTTTAGCTAAGTCGAGGTCGCTTTCAGAGCGAACGCCAGGGAATCGGCGCCAGAATCATCACCCCGGCGCCCGAAGACGGTGCCCGTTCAGCTCGGACGCACCAGGTTGAAGGTGTCCTGGGTGCGTACATAGGCGCTGCCGCCCAGACGGCCCACCAGGTCCAGCTTGTGCGGGTCGGCACGTCCCTGCTCGTTGAGCACCGACTCGTCGACATGGGCCAGGAGCACCTCGGCGAAGATCAGGTGGCAGTTGGGGTTCTCGCGCGGGTAGGGCTGCACGTCCACCAGCCGGCACTCGAAGGCCACCGGCGCGCCCTTGACCCGGGGCGGGGCCACGCGCACGGAAGGCTCGCTGGCGATGCCGCAGGCCTCGAACTCGCTGACCTCGCTCGGCAACTGCGCGGAGCTGGCGTTCATCGCATCGGCGAGCGCATGGGACACCAGCTGGATCACCAGCTCACCGGTCTCCTGCACGTTGCGCAGGGTGTCCTTGAGGCTGCCGTCGGCGCGGTTGTTGACGTTCACCATCAATGTCGGCGGCGCGTCGCTGATCACCTGGAAGAAACTGAAGGGGGCGAGGTTCAGGGTGCCATCGGCGGCCTGGCTGGAAACCCAGGCGATGGGGCGCGGAGTGACGGTGGACGCCAGCCAGCGATAGGCGTCCAGCGGGCTGAGGGTGGTGAAGTCGAGCTGCATTGGGGGCTCCGGGGAAGCGAGAGGGGGATGGGTGGATTATGCCCCGCGCCCTCCCCCGCGTGGAAAGTCGGCGATCGTCTAACAGGCCGCTGAAGCATGCCGACGACGCAGCCTGCTAGTGCGCCCGCCCGACCACGCGCCGGACCAGCACTGCGGCCAGCAACGGTGCCAGGGCGAAGCCTGTGAACAGCCAGACCGCCGCCGACTGGGCGCCGGCCACGCCCCCCGGCACGCTGAGCCCGGAGGCGTTGGCCACCAGGCCGGCGAGCGCCGCGCCGATGGCCATGCCGTAGAGCTGCACCGTGGTGATCGCGGTGGATGCCGCACTCTCCTCGCCACGCGGCGCCAGCTCCAGCACCCGGGTCAGCAGGTGCGGCCAGCCGATGCCCACGCCCGCACCCACCGCCGCCAGTGCAACGCCCACCAGCAGGGTACGCAGCGCATGGGCCAGCTCCCCCGCCAGCGGAATCAGCAAGGCCAGGGCCAGCAGCCCGGCCACGCAGAGCAGCGGCCCGCCGCGCAGCAGGCGCGCCGCCCCGGCGCCGTGGCGTCCGGACGACAGCAGCGACCCCAGGCTCCAGCCCCCGGCCATGGCCGCCGTCAGGTAGCCCGCCAGCAGCGGTGTCTGGCCGTGCAGCACCTGGAGGAAATAGGGCACGAAGATCTCGGTGGTGGTGCCCGCCAGCAGCAAGGCCACGCAGGCATAGACGGCGCCCAGCGCGCTGCCCAGCGAAGCGCCACCGGACGGCAGCAGGCGCACGGTCGCGCGACGATCCCAGCCCAGCGCCAGCGCCCCGAGGGCCAGCCCCACGGCCACGCCGAGGGCTTGCAGGGGCAACTGCGGCGACAGGCTGCCCGCCGCCACCGCCAGGACCGAGGCGGCCAGCAGGCCGATCTGCAGCACCGGGATGCCCGGCAGCGCGTCCGCCTCGGCGTCATCGGCGCGCGGGCGCAACTGGGCCATTACCAGCAGGGCCTGGAACAGGGCCACCGGCAGCAGCGACCAGAAGGCCCAGCGCCAGTGCCCGGCCTCGGCGAACAAGCCACCCACGGCCGGGCCACAGAGCGTCGCCACGCCCCACATGCCGGACACCAGCGCCACCGCGCGCGGCCACAGCGGCGGTGCGAACACCACGCGGATCAGCGCATAGCTCAGGGCCGCCAGCAAGCCACCGCCCAACCCCTGCACCGCCCGCGCAGCGAGCATCCAGGGCATCGTCTGCGCCGTCGCGCAGCCCACCGAGCCCAGGGCGAACACCACCAGCGCCGCCAGGCACGCGCCACGCGGCCCACCGACGGCGAGCAGGCGTGATGCCAGCGCGGCACCGACGATGGAGGCCACCACGAACAGGGTGGTATTCCACGCATACCAGTCCAGCCCGCCGATCTCGCGCACCACCGAGGGCAGCACCGTGGTGACGATGTGCACGTTGATCGCGTGCAGCGCGACACCGCCGGTGAGCGCCACCGCCATCAGGCCGTTGCGCCCGCTGAGCAGTTCGCCCCAACTGGCGGTGGGCTGGGAATCGAGGGAGGCAGTGGTGTCCATCAGGCGTCTCTCCAGGCATTTACACAAGTAATGACTTGGATATTAGGGGCGGAGCGTTTAATTAAACAAGATATTTCTTTGATAATAAGGATAGGAAAGGGCTATGCGCGATGCCGGCGGGCACTGAGGCGAGGCAAGTTCCACTGCGTCCCCGCGTTCTCAGGCCGGCAGGCGCCCACAAAAAAGCCGGGGCATGCCCCGGCTCTTGCCACCCCGGCGCCTCAGCGCCCGGCGCGGGACTCGCGGATGTAGAAGCGCGCCTTGTCGGCCTTGGCAGTGCAGCCCTCGAAGCGCTCGAACTGCTGTTCGGTCTTGGCTGCGGTGAGCAGGCCCAGCGCCTTGGAGTAGCTGACGGTGCCGGCGAAGCCTTCGGCCTTGGCCAGGTCGAGCTCTCTCCAGGCAGCGTCGAGCTGGGAACCGCAGCTGTCGCGGTAGGCCGTCTTGCCAGCGCAACCGGCGAGCACCAGCACGATCAAGGGCAGGCTGATCCAGGCTTTCATGGGGGTTCTCCTCGGGATGTGAAATGGCCATGAGTCTAATGGGGGTTAAGACGGTACGGAACAGGAAAAATTCCGCGCAGTGCCCTTCCTCCGACGCTTTCCAGGCCGTCGTCGCACGCGCGCGACACAGAGACGTCCATTCACTTGGCCTCGCCCTTTCCCACAGGTATCGTCTGCCCCTTGTGTAGGAAAAGGTGAAGTCATGAGCAAGCGTGTCGCACTGGTCCTCGGCTCCGGCGGGGCCCGGGGCTATGCCCATATCGGCGTGATCCAGGAAATCGAGGCGCGGGGCTACGAGATCGCCTGCATCGCCGGTTGCTCCATGGGCGCGGTGGTCGGGGGCATCTACGCCGCCGGCAAGCTGGATGAATACCGCGAATGGACCGAGAGCCTCGACTACCTCGATGTGCTGCGCCTGCTCGACGTCAGCTTCCGCCTTGGCGCCATCCGGGGCGAAAAGGTGTTCGGGCGCATCCGCGAGATCGTCGGCGAGATCGATATCGAAGACCTGGCCATCCCCTACACCGCCGTCGCCACCGACCTCACCAACCAGCAGGAAATCTGGTTCCAGGAAGGCTGCCTGCACCAGGCCATGCGCGCCTCGGCGGCCATTCCCAGCCTGTTCACCCCGGTGATGCAGGGCTCGCGCATGCTGGTGGACGGCGGCCTGCTCAACCCGCTGCCGATCGTGCCGGTGGTTTCCAGCCATTGCGACCTGATCATCGCCGTCAACCTCAACTCCACCAACCAGAAGCAGTACCAGCTGCCGGTGATCGAACGGCCACCGGCCTTCAAGGGCCGCATCGACCAGATGATGAGCTCCCTCGGCGAGCGCCTGCCCTTCCGCAAGCGCGGCATCGAAGAGGAATTGCTGCTCGAAGGCGCCACCGCGCCCATCGCCAATCCCTGGGTCGAGGACGCTGCGGCACCCGGCGCCCAGCAGCCGGCCGCAGCGCCGCAGAAGGAAGGCGCGCCGAGTTCGGCCAGCGGCTCGCAGGTGGTCGCCAGCGTCGGCCCGGCCTCGCTGCTGGACCTGGTGAACCAGAGCTTCGAGGTGATGCAGACTTCGCTCGCGCAGTACAAGATCGCCGGCTACCCGCCGGACGTGCTGATCAACGTGCCCAAGCGCGTATGCCGCTTCTTCGAGTTCTACAAGGCGCCGGAGCTGATCCAGCTGGGCCGCCAGATCGCCCGCGACACCCTGGAGAAGTACGAGCAGGACTGAGTCAGAAGATCGACCAGTCGATGCGCTCGGAGAGCTTCTCCAGCGCCGCCATGCCCGCCACCGAATTGCCGGACGCATTGAGCTCCGGCGACCACACGCAGACGGTGAAGCGCCCCGGCACCACGGCGACTATGCCGCCCCCCACCCCGCTCTTGCCGGGCAGCCCGACCCGGTAGGCGAAGTTGCCGGCCTCGTCGTACAGGCCGCTGGTGGCCATCAGCGCGTTGACCTGCTTGGTCTGCCGCCCGCTCAGCACCGCCTCGCCGCTGTGCGGGCTCACCCCCTCGTTGGCCAGGAAGCTGAAGGCCAGGGCCAGGTCCGCGCAGCTCATGCGCAACGCGCAGTGGTGGAAGTAGCTGCGCAGCACGGCCTCGACATCGTTGTGGAAGTTGCCGAAGGACTGCATCAGGTAGGCCGCCGCGGCGTTGCGCGCGCGGTGCTGGTACTCCGAGCGCGCCACCACCTCGTCCGCCACCACGTCGCGGTTGGCACTCAGGCGCCGCACGAAATCGCGCATCGACAGCGCCGGCGCGGCGAAACGCGACTGGTTGATGTCGCAGATCACCAAGGCCCCGGCGTTGATGAAGGGGTTGCGCGGCACACCGCGCTCGAACTCCAGCTGCACCAGGGAATTGAACGGCTGCCCCGACGGCTCGTGGCCCAGGCGCTGCCAGATGTCCTCGCCCGAATGCTGGATCGCCTGCACCAGGCTGAAGACCTTGGAAATACTCTGGATGGAAAACGGCGTGCGCCCGTCACCGGCGCAATAGAGCTGGCCCTCATTGCTGTACACCGCAATGCCCAGCTGGTTCGCCGGCACCCCGGCCAGTGCCGGGATGTAGCTGGCCACCTTGCCCTGCCCGATCAGCGGGCGGACTTCATCGAGGATCTCGTCGAGCAGTTGTTGCATGTCTTCCTTCCGGCAACGAATGGCGCCAGGCGCCTGGATTAAGCGCTAGACGACGGATTCGCGCCGCGCAACACAGGCAGATGAGGTGCAGCTCGCAATGGGGGGTGAAGGTGGGCCAGGCGGCAAAGGCACCGTCGAAGCAGAGCAGTGGGCTGAAGCGGGCTCGACAAGGCGTTCGCCCTCAGGGAATGCGTGAGGTGAAGCGCCGATTGGTGGATGCAAGAAGCGCCATCCACCCTACGCAGCGTCCGTCATCGTGCCCGTCGTGAAGCTTCGCGAGCAGAGCTCGCTCCCACGCAAGTGGGGCCTCATCGGTGGGGGCACTGCCTCGCGGCGCTGGGCCTTGCAGGCTCGGCGCCAACCTATGAAGTGAATCCTGCTAGCCCTCGCGCAGGCGATAGCCGACCCCAGCCTCGGTGACGATGAAGCGCGGCTCGGTCGGGTCGTCGCCGAGCTTCTGCCGCAGGTGGCCGACCACCACCCGCAGGTAGTGGGTGTCCTCGACATGGGTCGGGCCCCAGATGTCCTTGAGCAGTTGCTGCTGGGTCACCACCCGTCCCAGGTGCCGCGCCAGTTGGGCGAGTACCGCGTATTCCTTGCGGGTCAGCGCCACCTCGGCGCCGTCCAGGGTCACCCGGCGGTAGGCGAAGTCGACGCTCAGCGGGCCGCTTTCGACCACGGCCTCCTGCTGCTCGCCGCCACCGGCCTGGCGCAGCAGCACGCGTACGCGGGCGAGGAACTCCTGCACGCTGAAGGGCTTGGTCACGTAGTCATTGGCGCCGCCGTCCAGGGCCAGCACCTTCTCGCCTTCGCTGGCGCGCACGGAAAGCACCAGCACCGGCACCGTCGACCACTCGCGCAGCTCGGCCAGCACCGTCTTGCCGTCCATGTCCGGCAGGCCCAGGTCGAGCACCACCAGGTCCGGCCGCGCCAGGGCCGCCTGGGCCAGGCCTTCGGTGCCGTTGGCGGCCTCCAGCACCTTGTAGCCCTGGGCCGCGAGGCTGATGCGCAGGAACTTGCGGATCTGGGTTTCGTCGTCGATGACCAGTAGGGTCGGTTGGTTGGTCGTCATCTTGTCCTTCGACATCCGTTGGCTACCGCATCGTGTTGGGGCGAACTCATTCGCCCAGGGCGGCAACGCCGCACCGGGTCGCACGCGGCGGTCCTGGGGCCCGCACGGCGAATGGATTCGCCCCTACAGCGGGCCATCACTCGCCTCCTCCTCCAGCACCGGCTGCGGGTGCAGCGGCAGGTGCAGGGTGAGCGTGGTGCCCTTGCCGTCCAGCCCCTCGCCCACCGTCACCCGGCCACCGTGGGCGCCGACCATCCCCTGGCAGATGGCCAGGCCCAGGCCGGTGCCCTGCCCGCCCCGGTCGCCACGGGCGGCGGTGTAGAACATGTCGAAGATCTTCTCCCGCTCCGCGGCCGGGATGCCGGGCCCCTGGTCGCTGACGGCGAAGCGCAGCTCCTCGGTGTCGGCCGTCACCGCCACGCGCAGGCGGCCCTGGGTCGGCGAGAAGCGCGCGGCGTTCTCCAGCACGTTGACCAGCGCCTGCTCGATCAGTGCGGCGTGGACGTAGAGCAGGGGCAACTCGGTGGGCAGTTCGGTTTCCACCTTCAGCGGCGCCAGCACCGGACGCAGGCGCTGCAGCGCGCTGGCGACGATGTCCACCGGGGCGACCCAGTCGCGGGCCAGCTTCAGGCCGCCGTGGCCGAGGCGGGTCATGTCCAGCAGGTTCTGAATGTAGCGGTCGAGGCGCTCGGCCTCATCCCGTGTGCCTTCCAGCAGCTCGCGGCGGTCCTCCAGGGGGATCGCCTCGCCCAGGGCCAACAGGCTGTCGATGGAGCCGCGCATGGCGGTCAGCGGCGTGCGCAGGTCGTGGGACACGGAGGCCAGCAGCGCGCTGCGCAGCTGTTCGGTCTCGCCATGCAGGCGCGCAGCCTCCAGGTCCTCGGCGAGCTGCGCGCGTGCCAGCGCCTGGGCCAGGGGTTGGCCAAGGGCGGACAGCAAACGGCGGCGTTCGGCGGGCAACGGTGCACCGTCGCGCGGGCTGACCCCGAGCAACGCCAGCGGGCCCTCCTCGCCGGAAAGCGGCAGCCACCACCAGCGCCCGCTGGGCAGGGTGCCGGTGCCGAGCCCGGCTACCTGATCGTGCTGCCAGGACCACTCCGCCGCCGCACGCTCCTGGTCGGCCAGCAGGCGCTGCACGCCGGCCTCGACCTTCCACACGCCGTCACGGCTGCGCGCCAGCAGGCACACCTCGACGTCGGTCCAGGGGATGAACTGCTGTGCCGCGACGCTGAGCACGGCCTGGCGGTCGGTGGCGGCGGTGAGCTTGCGCGAGAGGTCGAGCAGCGCGGTGGTTTCCGTCTGGGTGGCACGCAGGGCCTGCAACTGGCGGCGCTGGCGCGAGGCCAGGTTGCCGGTGAGCCCGGCCATCAGCAGGAAGAACAGCAGGGTCAGCACGTCTTCCTGGCGGGCGATGGTCAGGGAGAAGGTCGGTGGGATGAACAGGAAGTCGTAGGCCAGGAACGATACACCGGCACAGAGCAGTGCCGGGCCCAGGCTGCTGCGCACCGCCACCAGCAATACGGCGGCGAGGAACACCAGGGAGATGTTCGGCAGCGCCAGCACCTGGTAGGCGCCCCAGGCCAGGGCAGTGGCCGCCAGCGCGGCGCCCAGGGCCATGCCGTAGTCGGCCAGGGGCACCGGGTGACGCGACCGGGCGCTGGGGGCGCTCGCGTCGGCGTCCGTGTCCAGCACGCTGATCTCCAGCCCCTCGGCCTGGCGCAGCAGGCGCTCCGCCACCCCACGCCCGAGCCAGCGACGGCGCAGGCGCTGGCGGCTGCGGCCCACCAGCAGCAGGCTGGCGCGGCGCTCGTTGGCGTGTTCGATCAGGGTGCTGGCCACGCCCTCGGCGCGCAGGGTCACCACTTCGCCACCCAGGCGCTCGGCCAGTTGCTGGGCCGCCTGCAGGCGCGTACGGGCCTCCTCGCTCTGGGTGCCGCCGGTGTCCACGTGCACCAGGCTCCAGGGCAGGTGGCGGCGCTCGGCCACGCGGCAGGCGTGGCGCACCAGGCGCTCGGCCTGCTCGCTGCCGTCCACGCCCACCAGCAGGCGGCCACGCACCGTCGGCGCCTCCTGGCCCTGCTGGCGGTAGCGGCGGTTGAGATCGGCATCGACCCGCGCGGCAGCGGTCTGCATGGCCAGCTCGCGCAGGGCGGTGAGGTTGGTCTGGGAGAAGAAGGCGTCGATGGCCGCGCGGGCCTGCTCGGGCACGTAGACCTTGCCCTCGCGCAGGCGCTCCAGCAGCTCGCGGGGCGGCAGGTCGACGAGGAGGATCTCGTCGGACTCCTGCAGCACCCAGTCCGGCAGGGTCTCGCGCACCTGCACGCCGGTGATGTCGAACACCTGGTCGTTGAGGGCTTCCAGGTGCTGGACGTTGACGGTGGTGTAGACGTCGATGCCGGCCGCGAGCAGCTCCTGCACGTCCTGCCAGCGCTTGGCGTGGCGGCTGCCGGGGGCGTTGCTGTGGGCCAGCTCGTCCACCAGCACCAGCTTCGGCGGCGCGGCGAGGATGCCGTCCAGGTCCATCTCGGTCAGCGGCACGCCCCGATATTCCAGGCGCCGCAGCGGCTGCTGGGGCAGCCCGGTGAGCATCGCCTCGGTCTCGGCGCGGCCGTGTGTCTCGACCACGCCGACACGCAGGTCGACGCCCTGGCGCAACTGCGCCTGGGCGGCTTGCAACATGGCGAAGGTCTTGCCCACGCCCGGTGCGGCGCCGAGGAAGACCTTCAGCCGGCCGCGCCCCTCGCGCGGCAGTTCGGCCAACAACGCATCGGCACGGCCGGCATCACTCATTCAGGCATCTCGTTCAGTCGCAGGTTGAGAGCGAACACGTTGACCACCGCAGGCCCGATCAGCGGGCGCTCGGCCTGCTGTTCCACCAGGCGCTCCAGGGTCGCGGCAGGAATGCCCCGCGCCTCGGCGATGCGCGGGATCTGGTAGCGCGCAGCGGCCAGCGGCAGGTGCGGATCGAGGCCGCTGCCGGAAGTGGTGACCAGGGCCATGGGCACCGGGCCCTGCCCCAGCGCGCCCAGCTCGGCGGCGTCCTTGGCGATGCGCTCGGCCAGCGCCGGGTTGCTCGGGGCCAGGTTGCTGGCACCGCTGGCGACCGTGGCATAGCCACCGGCCGAGGGGCGTGGCTGGAACCACTGGGCCCCCTCCACCTGCTGCGCCAGCAGCAGGCTGCCGCGTGCATCGCCCTTGGCGTCGCGCACCAGGCTGCCGTTGGCCTGCGCCGGGAAGGCCAGTTGCGCGACAGCGGTGACGGACAGCGGGTAGGCAACGCCGGTTATCAGGGTCATCAGGGCCAGCAGGCTCAGGGCGGGACGGAGTTGCGTAAGCATATTCAGTTCCTCGGATTAAGTCCCCTCTCCGTGGAGAGGGGAAAGGCGTCAGACCAGGTGCAGGGCGGTGAGCAGGATGTCGATCAGCTTGATGCCGATGAAGGGCGCCACCAGCCCGCCCAGGCCGTAGATCAGCAGGTTGCGGCGCAGCAGGCTGGCGGCGTCGGCGGCTTGCACGCGCACCCCGCGCAGGGCCAGGGGGATCAGCGCGATGATGATCAGCGCGTTGAACACGATGGCCGAGAGGATGGCGCTCTGCGGGCTGTGCAGTTGCATCAGGTTGAGCACGCCCAGCTGCGGGTAGATGCCGGCGAACAGGGCCGGGAGGATGGCGAAGTACTTGGCCACGTCGTTGGCCACCGAGAAGGTCGTCAGCGCCCCACGGGTCACCAGCAGCTCCTTGCCCACCTGCACCACGTCCAGCAGCTTGGTCGGGTCGGAATCCAGGTCCACCAGGTTGGCGGCCTCGCGGGCGGCCTGGGTGCCGTCGTTCATCGCCAGGCCGACGTCGGCCTGGGCCAGCGCCGGGGCGTCGTTGGCGCCGTCACCGCACATGGCGACCATCTTGCCCTCGCCCTGTTCCTGGCGGATGCGCGCCAGCTTCTTCTCCGGCGTGGCCTCGGCGATCACGTCGTCCACACCTGCCTCGGCGGCGATGGCGGCGGCGGTCAGCGGGTTGTCGCCGGTGACCATCACGGTGCGGATGCCCATCTGCCGCAGCTCGGCGAAGCGCTCGCGGATGCCGGGCTTGACCACGTCCTTGAGGTGGATGCCGCCCAGCAGCTTGCCATCGGCCGCCACCAGCAGCGGGGTACCGCCGCTCTGGGCGATCCGGTCGATCTCGCGGGACAGCTGCTCGGGCATCTCGGCACGGCTCATGCCGACCCAGGCCAGCACCGCGTCCACCGCACCCTTGCGGTAGCTGCGGCCGTTCCAGTCCACCCCGGAGAGGCGGGTCTCGGCACTGAAGGCGATGGCGGTGACCTCATCGCGAGCCGGCTCGACCATGGCGCTGAGGGCGCGCAGGTACTCGACGATGGATTTGCCTTCCGGCGTGTCGTCGGCCAGCGATGCCAGCAGCGCAGCGTCGGACAGTTCCTTGCCGCTCACGCCCGGTGCCTTGACCAGCGCACTGCAACGGCGGTTGCCGAAGGTGATGGTGCCGGTCTTGTCCAGCAGCAGCACGTGCACGTCGCCCGCCGCCTCCACGGCACGGCCGGACTTGGCGATGACGTTGAGGCGCACCAGGCGGTCCATGCCGGCGATGCCGATGGCCGAAAGCAGGCCGCCGATGGTGGTGGGGATCAGGGTCACCAGCAGCGCCACCAGGTACACCAGCGGCAGGTCGCCACCGGCGAAGCGGGCGAAGGGCTGCAGGGTGGCGACCACCAGCAGGAAGATCAGCGTCAGGCCGATCAGCAGGATGTCCAGCGCCACCTCGTTGGGGGTCTTCTGGCGCTTGGCGCCCTCCACCAGGGCGATCATCCGGTCCAGGGTCGACTCGCCCGGGTTGGCGGTGATCTTCACCAGCAGCCAGTCGGAGACCACGCGGGTGTTGCCGGTGACCGCCGAGCGGTCGCCGCCGGACTCGCGGATCACCGGCGCGGATTCGCCGGTGATGGCGGCCTCGTTGACCGCGGCGATGCCTTCGACCACCTCGCCGTCGCCGGGGATCAGCTCGCCGGCCTCGACGCGCACCACGTCACCACGACGCAGGCTGCTGGCGGCCACCGTCTCGAACTGCCCGGAGGCAGCGCGACGGCGGGCGCTGAGGCCCTGGCTGCCGGCCTTGAGGCTGTCGGCGCGGGCCTTGCCACGGCCTTCGGCGAGGGCCTCGGCGAAGTTGGCGAAGAGCACGGTGAACCACAGCCACAGGGCGATCTGCACCGCCAGGCCGGTGGACACCGCCGGGTTGGGGATGAAGCACAGCACCGTGGTGACCACGGCGGTCAGTTCCACCACCAGCATCACCGGCGAGCGCTTGAGCTGGCGCGGGTCGAGCTTGGCGAAGGCCTGCACCAGCGCCGGCTTCCACAGCGCGGCGATGGCGGTACGGGGTTGTTGCTGCTTGGCGCCATTCTTCGGCGCCTGGATAGGGGCGTTCATGCGGGTCTCCCTTAAAGGCCGATCAGCGCGAGGTGTTCGGCAATCGGCCCCAGGGCCAATGCCGGGAGGAAGGTCAGGCCACCGACCAGGAGGATGGTCAGGGTCAGCAGGGTGACGAACAGCGGGCCGTGGGTGGGGAAGCTGTTGCCGCCCACCGGCGCGCGCTGCTTGGCCGCCAGGCTGCCGGCGATGGCCAGTACCGGGAGGATGTAGCCGAAGCGGCCGAGGAGCATCGCCAGGCCGATCATGAGGTTGTGGAACGGCGTGTTGGCGCCGAAGCCGGCGAAGGCCGAGCCGTTGTTGGCGGAGCCCGAGGTGTAGGCGTACAGCGCCTGGCTGAAACCGTGGGCGCCGGGGTTGGTGATGGAGGCCGCCGGGCCTGGCAGGCTAACCGCCAGGGAGCAGAACACCAGCACGCCGATCGGCATCACCAGCAGGGTCGCCACCAGCAGGCGCACCTCGCGGGCCTCCAGCTTCTTGCCGAGGTATTCAGGGGTGCGGCCGATCATCAGGCCGGCGAGGAACACGGCGATCAGCACGAACAGCAGCATGCCGTAGAGGCCCGCGCCGACGCCGCCGAAGATCACCTCGCCGAGCATCATGTTGAACATCGGGATCATCCCGCCGATGGCGCTGAAGCTGTCGTGCATCGAGTTCACCGAGCCGTTGGACGCAGCCGTGGTGGTCACCGCCCAGAGTGCCGAGGCGGTGATGCCGAGGCGGCTCTCCTTGCCCTCCAGGGAACCGGACTGCTCGATGGGCAGAGCGGCCAGGGCCGGGTTGGGCTGGAACTCGCTGTACAGGGTCACGCCCAGGCCGATGACGAACAGGATCAGCATGGTCGCCAGCAGCGCGCGGCTCTGGCGCAGATCCTTGACGTAGTGGCCGAAGGTGAACACCAGGGCGGCGGGGATCAGGATGATCGACGCCATTTCCAGCAGGTTGCTCCAGGCGCTGGGGTTCTCGAACGGGTGCGCGGAGTTGACGCCGAAGAAACCACCCCCGTTGGTGCCCAGTTGCTTGATGGCGATCTGGCTGGCCGCCGGGCCGAGCGGGACCACCTGGTCGGTGCCGGCCAGGGTGTGGACGCTGACGTAGTCGAGGAAGGTCTGCGGCACGCCCTGCCAGACCAGGAACAGCGCCAGCAGCAGGCACAGCGGCAGCAGCGCGTAGAGCGTGCCGCGGGTCAGGTCGACCCAGAAGTTGCCGAGCTTGTCGGTGCTGCGACGGCTGATGCCACGCGCCAGGGCCACCAGCACGCAGAGGCCGACGGCGGCGCTGACGAAGTTCTGCACACCCAGGCCGACCATCTGGCTGAAATAGCTCAGGCTCGCCTCGCCGCTGTAGGCCTGCCAGTTGGTGTTGGTGACGAAGCTCACGGCGGTGTTGAACGCCAGGGTCCATTCCAGGCCCGGCAGCTTCTGCGGGTTGAGCGGCAGCATGCCCTGCAGCATGAGGATGGCGAACAGCAGCGCCAGGCCGGCTGCGTTGAACAGCAGCAGCGCGACGGTGTAGGTCTTCCAGTCCTGCTCGCTATGGGGATCGACCCCGGCGATGCGGTAGCAGAAACGCTCGACGGGAGCGAAGAGCGGCGTGAGGAAGGTGCGCTGCCCCTCCATCGCGCGGTGGATGAAGCGGCCGATGAAAGGCGCTGGCACCAGCACCAGCACGAAGAAGGCCAGAATCAGCCCATAGTCCTGTACTTGCATGACGCCCCCTAGCTGCGTTCGGCGCGCAGCAGCGCGACCAGCAAGTAGATGAAAAGCCCCGTGGCCATTGCCAGGGACAACCCGTCGAGAATGCTCATGACTGTTGCTCCGGTATGCGGACTGCGCCGCTTTGGAGGAATTCTCGGCATCAGGGGCGTAAAGGGACGAGACGGGGACCCGGGACGGGGCATAAAGAAAGCGTAAAGAACGCGATTTTCCTGGTCTCCCGGGGACCTGGCATGCCTGCATCGATGGGTTTCGCGGAGCTCTACCCATCCTACGAATGATGGCGAGTCCGTAGGATGGGTAGAGCGAAGCGAAACCCATGCTGCCCCTGCAAACACCTCCCAGCCGGAGGATCGCTCCGTACCCTCGGGCGAATGTTGCTAGAGGATTTGAGTCCAGCTGATTGCCGAGCTCTGGTGATGTTTCTGGTTTCGCCCTCCCGGGCGAGTCCCTTTTCCAATCGCTGGAACGCCAGCCCGGTGAAAAGGAACCAAAAAACTTGCCCCATCATCCGGCCCCGGCTTCGCCGGGGTTCCCTCACTCCATCGTCGCTATCGGGGGCCGGCGCGATGGGCCATCCATGGCCTGGCGCGCCTCTCGCGGCATCCATGCCGCTCGTCCCCCGGCGCAACGACTGCGTTCGGCCTCCTGGAGGGGCGTTGGCGGCTGCTCCAACTTTCTTCGCTCGAATCCACACATTGATGTGCGCACCAACCCAACGTGCACGTAGCGGCGGCTTTCGTAGGATGGCGTAGAGCGAAGCGAAACCCATGCGGTGGCGGTGGCAGAAATACTTTGGTGCCCGGAAAGCACCGTGCTTGAGCGCTTGCATTAAAACCACAACAGCTAACGCAGACAGAGCCAATGAATTCGTCCCTACAGGGTTACCGGGTAGCCGCCATGTAGCAGTCACACAACCGTCACACTGGCCTAGACCAGTGCACCGAAACGATTGGTTACATCCCTTGCGCGCACCATTGCGAGTCACGAACGGCGGCGATCAGGTCGCGAAGCATCCCGCAAACGACGTTTCACGGGACTTTGCGACGCCGTTCGGGGACCTGGCATGGGCACTGCAAACACAGCCTCGTCTGCGTTCATTCCATCCATGGAGGCTTTATGACCCTGCAACTCAAGCCGACCCTCGGCACCCTGCACCTCTGGGGCATCGCCGTCGGCCTGGTGATTTCCGGCGAATACTTCGGCTGGAGCTACGGCTGGGGCGTGGCGGGGACCCTCGGGTTCCTGGTGACCGCGCTGATCGTCGCGGCCATGTACACCTGCTTCATCTTCAGCTTCACCGAGCTGACCACCGCCATCCCCCACGCCGGCGGACCCTTCGCCTACAGCCGTCGCGCCTTCGGCGAGAAAGGCGGGCTGGTGGCCGGCCTCGCCACCCTGATCGAGTTCGTCTTCGCCCCGCCGGCCATCGCCATGGCCATCGGCGCCTACCTCAACGTGCAGTTCCCCGGGCTCGATCCCAAGCACGCGGCGGTCGGTGCCTACTTCGTGTTCATGACCCTGAACATCCTCGGCGTCAGCATCGCCGCCACCTTCGAACTGGTGGTCACCGTGCTCGCCGTAGCGGAGCTGCTGGTGTTCATGGGCGTGGTGGCGCCGGGCTTCAGCTTCAGCAACTTCGTGCTCAATGGCTGGGCCGGCAGCAACGAGTTCGGCGGCGCGGCCATCTCCGGCATCTTCGCCGCCATCCCCTTCGCCATCTGGTTCTTCCTCGCCATCGAGGGCGCGGCCATGGCCGCCGAGGAAGCCAAGGACCCGAAACGCACGATTCCCAAGGCCTATATCGCCGGCATCCTCACCCTGGTGAGCCTGGCCATGGGCGTGATGATCTTCGCCGGCGGCGTGGGCGACTGGACCCAACTGTCGAACATCAACGACCCGCTGCCCCAGGCCATGAAGGCCGTGGTGGGCGAGAACTCCGGCTGGCTGCACATGCTGGTGTGGATCGGCCTGTTCGGCCTGGTGGCCAGCTTCCACGGCATCATCCTCGGCTACTCGCGGCAGTTCTTCGCCCTGGCCCGCGCCGGCTACCTGCCCCGTGGCCTGGCCAAGCTGTCGCGCTTCCAGACCCCGCACCGCGCCATCATCGCCGGTGGCCTGGTGGGCATCGCCGCGATCTACAGCGACGGCCTGATCAACCTGCAGGGCATGAGCCTGACCGCCGCGATGATCACCATGAGCGTGTTCGGCGCCATCGTGATGTACATCATGAGCATGCTCAGCCTGTTCAAGCTGCGTAAGAGCGAGCCGAACCTGGAGCGCACCTTCCGCGCGCCGGGCTACCCGATCGTCCCGGGCATCGCCCTGGTGCTGGCGGTGGTGTGCCTGATCGCCATGGCCTGGTTCAACACCACCATCGGCCTGATCTTCCTCGGCTTCATGGCGGTCGGTTTCGTCTGGTTCCAGTTCACCGCCCACCACCGCGCCAACGCGCCGGCCGATGCATTGCTGACAGGTGATGCCGCCTGACAAAGCCTCTATGCTGAACCCGCGAGGCCCGGTCCGCCGGGCCTCGTCTTTTCTGCCCCGTTGCAACCGCCGGAGGCCGTGATGCCTTACCAGACCACAGTCGGCGCCCAGGTCTACCGCTTCGCCGACCTCAAGACCCTGCTGGCCAAGGCCAGCCCCGCCCGCTCGGGCGACTACCTAGCCGGGGTCGCCGCCGCCACCTATGAAGAACGCATGGCCGCCAAGCTGGCCCTGGCCGAGGTGCCGCTCAAGCGCTTTCTCGACGAGGCGCTGATCCCCTACGAGGAGGACGAGGTCACCCGGCTGATCATCGACCGCCACGACACCGCCGCCTTCGCCCCCATCAGCCACCTGACCGTGGGCGACCTGCGCGACTGGCTGCTGCTCGACAGCACCGATTCCGCCGCCCTGGAGGCCGTGCGCTGGGGCCTGACCCCGGAGATGGTCGCCGCGGTGAGCAAGCTGATGCGCAACCAGGACCTGATCCTGGTGGCGAAGAAATGCCGCGTGGTCACCCGCTTCCGCAACACCATCGGCCTGCCGGGCCACCTCTCGGTGCGCCTGCAGCCCAACCACCCCACGGACGACGTGCGCGGCATCGCCGCCAGCATGCTCGACGGCCTGCTCTACGGCTCGGGCGACGCGGTGGTGGGCATCAACCCGGCCAGCGACTCGCTGCCGACCCTGATGCGCCTGTGGCAGATGATGGACGAGGTGCGCGAGCACTTCGCCATTCCCATGCAGAGCTGCGTGCTCACCCACGTCACCACGCAGATCCAGGCCATCGAGGCCGGCGCGCCCATCGACCTGGTGTTCCAGTCCATCGCCGGCACCGAGAAGACCAATTCGAGCTTCGGCGTCTCCCTGGCCATCCTCAAGGAAGCCCACGAAGCGGCGCTTTCGCTGGGGCGCGGCAGCCTGGGCGACAACGTCATGTACTTCGAGACCGGCCAGGGCAGCGCCCTCTCCGCCGGCGGCCACCACGGCGTCGACCAGCAGACCTGCGAAGTGCGCGCCTATGCGGTGGCCCGGGAGTTCCGTCCGCTGCTGACCAACACCGTGGTCGGCTTCATCGGCCCGGAGTACCTCTACGACGGCAAGCAGATCATCCGTGCCGGGCTGGAGGACCATTTCTGCGCCAAGCTCCTCGGCGTGCCCATGGGCTGCGATGTCTGCTACACCAACCACGCCGAAGCCGACCAGGACGACATGGACACCCTGCTGACCCTGCTGGGCGCAGCGGGCATCACCTTCATCATGGGCATCCCCGGTGCCGACGACATCATGCTCAACTACCAGAGCACCTCCTTCCACGACGCCCTCTACCTGCGCTCCGTGCTGGGCCTGAAGCGCGCGCCGGAGTACGAGGACTGGCTGCTGCGCATGGCCATCACCGAGCCCTCCGGGCGCCTGCGCGAGATCGGCAAGGGCCACGCCCTGCTCAAGGACCTGCCACGACTGGGAGCCGCCTGATGAAACTGGTGCAGCACAACCCCTGGGACGAACTCCGTGCCCACACCTCCGCACGCATCGCCCTCGGCCGCGTCGGCTCCAGCCTGCCCACCGCCGAGGTGCTGCGCTTCGGCCTGGCCCACGCCCAGGCCCGCGACGCGGTGCACCACCCGCTGGATTTCGCCGCCCTCGACACGCAGCTCAAGGCCGCCGGCTTCCGCACCCTGCAGGTGCGCAGCGACGCCGAGGACCGCCAGGCCTACCTGCTGCGCCCGGACCGCGGCCGCCGCCTGCACGACGACTGCCAGGCCCGCCTGCAGGCCGAGGCTCCGGCACCGGAGCTGGCGGTGGTGATCGCCGACGGGCTTTCCTCCATCGCCGTGCAGCGCCATGCCCTGCCCCTGCTGGAAGCCTTCCGCGAACGCTTTTCCACCGATTGGGCCAATACCCCGGTGGTGCTGGCCGAACAGGGTCGGGTGGCCATCGGTGATGGCATCGGCGAAGCGCTGCGGGCGCAACTGGTGGCGGTGCTGATCGGCGAGCGCCCGGGCCTCACCTCGCCGGACAGCCTGGGCCTGTACCTCACCTACCAGCCCCGCGTCGGGCGCATGGACAGCGAACGCAACTGCATCTCCAACGTGCGCCCCGAGGGGCTGCCCTATGCCCTGGCGGCGATCAAGCTCGACTACCTGGCCCGCGAGGCGCTGCGCCTGCAGCTGTCCGGGGTGAGCCTGAAGGACGACAGCAACCTGCAGCCTGTTGTGCAGCTGGATTGAGGCGGGCCACCCACCTGCCCGGCCCACGTCGCTCGATCTGGAGAACGGGGTGTGCATCACCTTTCCATATGCGCGCAGTCCTGGCGGCTTTCCGTAGGGGCAAATTCATTGGCTCTGTCTGCGTTAAGTGTTGCTAGAGGATTTGGAGCCCGGTTGATTGCGGAGTCTTGCTGATGGTTTCTGTTTCGCCTTGCCGGGCGAGTCCCTTTTAACAATCGCCCTAAAAGGAACCAAAAGCGCTCGCCCCGGTATGACTCACCCACATAGGTGACAAATCGGTTCAACCACATGGGTAACAGTTTTTAACCTAGCGGGGTTCCCTCCGGAGGGTGCCCCATGCCTTGGCGAGAGCTGAAACCTATGGACGAAAAA
>NZ_QKRU01000022.1:0-95784 GCF_003234055.1 Pseudomonas sp. 57B-090624 | reverse complement strand
AGTGAAACGATGCATCGCCGATGGTAGTGTGGAGTTTCTCCATGTGAGAGTAGGTCATCGTCAAGCACCTATACCAAACCCCCGATCTTCGACAGAAGGTCGGGGGTTTGACTTTGTGCCGCAGAAAAGTCAGGCGCGCGGTGTGGAGCACCTATAGCGCCGGGCACTGCTCGGAATGCGGGCATTGCGATCCATCCGGCGCGTCATTGCATCGCGCGTAGCGCCACGGCGATGTGTTCGGGCAGCGGCGGACCGCAGGGCCGCCATGCCGGTGCCTGCCGCGATCGCTTCATTGACCCGCTCTCCGCCCTGAAAGAGTTCACGGACCGAAGTCCGGGCCACGTGCGGGCTATGCAGGCAGTGTGATCGACAGGAACTGCGCGCAACAAAAAGGCCACCCTAGGGTGGCCTTTTGCATGGGGGCAGCAGAAGAATCAGTCGCCGCGATACTCGCAGCCACTGGTGCAAGTCTCGTGGATGCGCACCCGGCTCAGCTCCCCAAGTGTCGCCAGATCCACATGGCTCCAACCAAGGGATGTCTTCGGGCAGATGAGCAGCCAGTCTCCCCCAGGTCGCTTTTCCCAATCGCCCTATCCGCAAATTGGAAGAGTTCACTGGCGTCCCTCGACGTACCGCAACGCTCCGCGCCCATCAGCCCAGAAAACCAGACCTGTACCCATCGAGCCGCCAAAGAAAAAGCCACCCGCAGGTGGCTTCACTTCAGCAATCAATCATTGTGGCGGCAGCGGTACGGACTTGATCTTCAACTCCTTCTCCGCGCTGTTGATGCGTTCCGGCAGCGTGGGCACGCCCTTGGCGATGTCCTGGTCGGCATAACGCAGCTGGCGCTCCCGGATGAAGTTGTACTTGCCTTCGGTCAGTTGGTCGGCATGGTCGAAGTCATTGATGATGGTCGGCTTGATGAACACCATCAGGTTCTTCTTGTTCACTTCCTTGCGGTCACTGCGGAACAGCTGCCCGATGATCGGGATCTTGCCGAGGAAGGGCACCTTGTCGCCCGAGTCCCTCACCTCGTCCGAGATGAGGCCACCCAGCACCAGCGTCATGTTGTCCTTGATGAGGACCCGCGTTTCCACCGAACGCTTGTTCGTCACGATGTCCGCGGCACTGGTGTCGTTGGTGACGCTGGAGATCTCCTGATAGACGTTCAGGGTCACCGAGTCCCCTTCGTTGATCTGCGGCTTGATCTTCAGGGTGATACCCACGTCCTGGCGCTCGATGGTCTGGAACGGGTTGGTGGACGGGTTCGAGGCGCTGGTCGAGCTGCCGGTCACGAAGGGCACGTTCTGGCCGACCACGATCTTGCCCTCCTCGTTGTCGAGGGTGACCAGGTTCGGCGTCGAGAGGATATTCATCGAGTCATCGGTGGACAGCGTACGGATCAGCGCCCTGAGCGAGCCGTTGCTGTAGAAGCCCATGCTCAGCCCGGCATCCAGCTTGGCCGGGCTGCCCCCCGGGAAGGAATCGATGGCATTGCCCTTGAGCGACGACTTGAAGCCGCCATAGAAGCCGTCACCGCCGATGGCCCCGTCCGAGGTCTTCCACTGCACGCCCAGCTCGTTGACCTTGTTGTCCGAGACTTCGACGATCACCGCCTCCACCAGCACCTGCGCCCGGCGGATGTCCAGCCGCTGCACCACCCCTTCGACGGTCTTCATGATCGCCGGCGGCGCACTGATCACCAGCGCGTTGGTGGTGTCGTTGGCCTGGATGGAGATTTCCGCCCCGCTGATGCCCACGTCCTTGTCCTGCTTCTGCAGGCTGGTGGCCACGTTCTGCAGGATCTGCGCGACCTCCGACGCCTTCAGGTAATGCAGGTAGATCACCTGGGTGTCGCGGATGATGTTCCCCGGGCGGTCCAGGTTGGCCAGCACATCGCGCAACTGCTGGCGCTTGCTTGGGTCCCCGGAGATCAGAATGCTGTTGGTGCGCTCATCCACCGACACGCTCATCTTGCTCGCGCCCTCGGCACCGCCGCCCTGGGGCACCAGGTTGCCAAGCATGGCGGAGAGCTCCTTGGCATTGGCGAACTTCAGCGGGATCACATCGATCTCGAACTGCCCGGCCCGGTCGATCTCCGACACCAGCTTCAGCAGCTGGTTGATGTTGGAAGCCCGGTCGGAAATGATCAGCGCGTTGCTGTCCGGGTACGCCGCCAGGTGCCCCACCTGCGGGACCATCGGCCGCAGGATGTTCACCAGCTGCGTCGCCGGCACGTGCTGCGTGCGGATCACCCGCACCACCTGCTGGTCATCGTTCAGCGTGTCGTCGTCCACCAGCGGCACGCCGCTCTGCTTGGCGTTGGCGTCCGGGATGACCTTCACCGCGCTGTCCGACTCGATGGCGGAGAACCCGTGCACCTGCAGCACCGACAGGAAGACCCGGTACGCCTCTTCCGGCTTCATCGACTCGTTGGAAATCACCGTCACCTTGCCGGTCACCCGCGGGTCGATGATGAAGTTCTTGCCGGTCGCCTTGGCGATCCACTCGATGAAGGAGCGAATGTTGGTGTCCTGCATGTTGATCTTCACATCGCTGGCCGCCACGGGCGCCTCGGCCGCCACCGGTTTGTCCTCGGCGTGGGCGCTGGCGAAGGGGACGAGCAGGCACAGACTGAGCAGCAGGCACGACGGGGCTCTGGTGGACACTTCTCTCACTCGACTACTTGTTCTGCGCGAGCTTGCGCTGAATGTATTGCTGGTAAGCGGTGGGTACGCCCTGGCTCGCCACCGCCGGCTCCGGGGCGGCAGGCAATGAACTGGCCAGGGTGTCGGTCACCGGTTCGATGTTCTGGGCGACGGGCATGGGGCTTTCCGGGGCCGGGCTGCTACCCGGCATCTCGCCGAAGCCGCGGAAACTGATCTGCTCCAGCTTGCCATTGCGCTTGAGCGTGATCCGGTGGCTTTCGATGCGCTGCACGGCGATACCGGGGCGCACCTCTTCACCCGGTTTGAGAATGAGGGTGCGATCACCGTCTTCCAGGATCACCGTGCTCTGCTCGGCGGGCGCCATGAAGAAGATCGCCGACACCTGCAGGTCCAGGTTGCTCTCGGGCAGCTTCTCGAGCGCTTTGGCCGCCACCGATTCGGCTTCGGCGCTGGACCCGAACAAACCGAGCAGCCCCTTGCCGAGCGGCGTCGGCCCGTCCTGCGGGCCGGGCTCGTTCATCGCGCCGGGGGCGAGCACCGGCGGTTGCAGTGCAGCGCGCAGCTGCAGGCCGTGCCAGGTCAGGGCGGCGAGCATGAGAAGGGAGCACAGGGACAGCGCCGACAGCTTTATCGCGCGTGTGCCTGCGAGCCGGGTCAGCGTGTGGAGGATGGTGGCCATGGACTCTTCCCTGTGATGGCGCGGCAATACTATCCATTGCTCAATCGGGTGCAAAGCCGGGTCAGGACGGGTGGTGGCGGATGATGGCGATATTTGACGCCGATCACGTTCCCCACCGTTTATGCCCGTTCGGCATTTGTACCTATCTTGAAATAAGATTTTTCCGTGTATAGCATTCTGCCATTGGAAAGGCTAAGGCTATCGAAGTCCTACGCCTGAATGCGCAAAATAAATGGAACTTTTCCCCCAAGATGCTGCAAGGATGCCGCCATACAGGGTTTCGCCGGGTGCTCGCTGCGCTGATCGCGCTAGCGGCCCCTGAAACCTTTGCATCCGAAATAGACATCCGCACCGCCTCCGCCCTCGGCTCCACCGGCAACGCCGCCGACTACGTCCTCTCCCTCGATGATTGCCGCGACCTGGCCGAAGTCAGCATTCCCGCCAGCGGCAAGCGATTCCTGCCGACCGACGCCACGCGTGACACCGACTCCAGCGTCGCCTGCTCCTTCAGCTTCCGCCTCGAAGGCGACGACGTCCTGCAGCCGGCGGTCAAGCTGGTCTATGCCGACGGCCGGATCCAGGACTACAGCGAAACCTTCCAGCAGGAAGCCGTGGCCCCGCAGCTGGAACTCACCCAGCTGGCGATCGAGAGCCAGGATGGCGAGCAGTACCTGGTGGCCAGCTTCGACGCCCAGGACGACATCGACCTCAGCTACCTCAGCCTGTCCCTCACCGGCCTGCGCGCCTCCGACCTGCGCGCCGCCGGCGGCGTGGTCAGCCAGGCCGAGCGCAAGGCCTTCCTGCGCATGGCCGAAGCGCGCCGGGTCTTCCCCAAGGTCGACGGCCAGCAGCGCTACAGCCTGCGCCAGCGCCTGGACGCCCCCCTGAGTGCCGAGGAAGTGGCGCGCAACGCCCTGGTCATGGTCCAGGCGGTCGCCGTCGATGCTTCCGGCAACCAGAGCAGCTTCTCCGACATCCGCTTCATCGGCGAGAGCGTCGAGGAAGCCGCCCGCTCCATTGCCGTACACCCTGATCGGCTGGTCTTCAGCGACGCCCTGCAGTCGGCCCGCCTGGTTCCCGAGGTCGACTTCGAATTCCGCGGGCCGACCCCCCTGGCCGGGCTGGGCAACGGCATCAGCTACCGCTCCTCCAACCCGGACCTGGTCTGGGTCAGCGCCGAAGGCGTTGTCTATCCATTGCAAGAGACCGCCTCCGAGGCGGTCTTTGTTTATGTGAGCTACCCCGGCCTGCCCGAAGTCAGCCTGCCGGTGAAGGTCGACTACAGCCGCCGCCTCACCGCCCTGCGTTTCGAAGGCCAGGCCGCCGGCCAGCCCCTGGTCCTGCCGCGCCTCAACGACTTCCAGGCGCTGCCGGCGATCCTCGCGGTGTTCGACGACGGCAGCGAGTCGCCCCTGGCCGACAGCCTTGCCGTCGAACTGCAACTGCCCAACGGCAGCGAGGGCATCCTCGAGCGCAACGACCAGTTGCAACTGCGCGCCCGTGCCCAGGTGCCCGAGCAGAGCCCGATGCTGCTGCACGCCCGCCTGCAGCGTTACCCGGACATCGGCGTCGACCTCCCGGTCGCCGCCCAGGACGCCGCTCCCGCCGTCGACCTGCAGCCCGAAGCCAGCATCGCCGTCGGCTCGGTGCTCGAACTCCAGGCCAGCGCCAGCGATGACGTCGGCGTGAAAAGCGTCGAGTTCTGGCTCGACGGCAGCATGGTCGGGCGCCGCCTGTCCCCGCCCTACGCCCTCAGCCTGCCCATCGAACAGGAGCTGGAAGGTCGCACCCTGCGCGTGCGCGCCGTGGCCTTCGACGAAACCGGCAAGAGCCAGAGCAGCCCCGAGCGCGCCGTACAGGTCGTCGCCAAGAGCAATCCCAAGGCCCCCGAGTTCATCTTCGAATCCCCGGTGGACGCCCAGCGCGTCGTCGAGAACAGCCCGCTGCGCGCCGCCATCAGCGTCAACCTGGGCGTACTGCCGGACGTCGAATACCAGAGCGGCATCAGCCAGGTCGAATACTTCGTGGACGGCCGCAAGGTCGGTGAAACCCGCTTCCCCATCTTCGAACAGCGCCCCCTGGAGAGCGACCCGAGCAAGAAGCAACTGTTCGAGGTCTGGCAGGTCACCGTCCAGGTGCCCGAAATCTCCCTGCGGGAAACCAGCATGGCGCTCTCCGCCCGCGTGCACGCCCAGAACGGCGCCGTGGTCGACGCCCCGGCCCGCCTGCTGCGCGTGCTGGAGAACCAGCGGCCCACCGCCCGCATCACCCAGCCCGCGGCCGGCAGCATCGCCACCGTGGGGCAGACCGTGAACGTCACGGTCGAGGCCACCGACGACACCCTCGAAGGCGGCACCGACATCTTCCTGCTGGTCAACGGCGAGGAAGTGCAGTCCTACCGCCACCAGGACCGCGACTACGACGGCACCAAGCTCGGCCTGCGCAGCACCAGCCACAGCTTCCAGCTGCCGATCAAGCAGGACTGGCTCGGCCGCACCCTGGAACTGCGCGCCCGCGTGGTCGACCTGCACCAGCAGTCCAACCTCTCCGAACCGCTGACCCTGCCGGTCAAGGGCGACCAGACGCCGACCGTCTCCTTCAGCCACCCGGTGGAAGGCGCACACCTGGTCTCCGGCCAGCCGGTCGAGCTGCGCGCCAACGCCACCGACGACCTGGGCCTGCGCCAGGTGGACTTCTACGTCAACGGCAAGCTGGCGGGCACCGACCTCAAGGCCCCCTTCGCGGTGATCTACCAGGCGCCGGCCGGCGTGGACAAGGAAACCCCCCTGACCCTCCACGCCGAGGCCATCGACAGCGCCGGCCAGCTGACCCGCAGCGCGCCGGTCAACGTCACCCTGGGCAAGGACGAGGAAGACCCGGTCATCAACCTGGCCTCACCCTCCATCACCGTCAGCGACGCCGGCGACGACCTGGCCCCGGTGGTCGAGGACAGCACCTTCGTGCTCAAGGTCACCGGCTACGACAACGTCGGCGTCGAGCGCCTGGACCTCTACGGTGTGGCCAAGCAGGAAGGCGTCGGCTTCTACCTCACCGGCAACCCCAACGACCACCTGAGCAGCGCCGATGGCAGCCTCTCGGTGCAGGCCATCCCCGGCGCCCTCAAGGCCTTCTCCACCCTCAAGGTGGTGGCGGCGCCCAAGTTCAAGCACCTCGATGGCGTGCGCTACGACCGCTATCCGATCCGCGCCGTGGCCACCGATGGCGCCGGCAACGACAGCGAAGTGAAGGTGCTGATCGGCATCGCCGACGACGCCAAGCCCGAAGTCCGCGGCCTCAACCCGGTGCAGAGCCGCATCTACAGCCAGGACAGCCTGCAGGTGGACGTGGTCGCCCACGACGACCGCGCCGTGCACGCCCTCGAAGCCAGCCTCTGGGCCGATGGCGGCAGCGCCCCGCTGTGGCACAAGCGCATCGACCAGCAGGGTGGCCTCGTCATCGGCCCGGACACCGTCAACCGCCTGGTGATCGACCTCAAGCCCCTCAACCTGGGCAACCAGGACCGCGCCCTGCGCCTGAAGGTCGCCGCCATCGACGACGGCGGCCAGCAGGGCGACGAGCGCGAACTGCCCGTGCAGGTCATGGCCGACACCCTCGGCCCGCGCCTGGCCGTGGTCGCCCCGATCCAGGGCGCGCCGCTCTACGCCGGCAACCGCATCCAGGTCCGCCTGCGCGGCGTCGACGACACCCGCCTGGTGGCCCTCAGCGCCCTCAGCGGCAGCCGCACCCTGTATTCCAGGGCCCTCACCGGTGACCAGCAGCTGGCCAGCTTCGAAGACAGCTTCCAGATGGAGGTCCCCTCCGACCAGCAGGAACTGGTGATCGAATTGCGTGGCCGCGACCAGTACGGCAACGACGCCGACCCCACCCTGTGGCGCTTCCCCATCGGCAAGGACCTGCCGCCGAAGATCAGCGTCCGCGCCCCGGCTCCCGGTTCGCGCCTCTACGAAGGTGAAGCCTTCACCGCCCAGGCCCTGGTCACCGACGACCGCGAAGTGAACCGCGTCGAATTCATCCTGCGCCAGGGCGGCCAGGTGCAAGTGCTCAAGACCGTCAGCGGCGCCGACATAGCCAAGTCCCAGGAAGGCTACGTCGGTGCCGCCCTGCGCGTGCCCAACAAGGCCGGGGCCGATACCGATATCGCCGTGCGCGCCTACGACAGCGCCAACCAGGTCAGCGAGGCCTCGCTGGAGCTGGAGATCATCGACGACACCGAGCCGCCGACCCTGCAGCTGAGCAAGCCGGAAGGCGACTTCAGCCTGCCGCCGGGCACCAACTTCCAGATCCAGGGCAGCGCCGGGGACAACCAGTACGTCGACGCCCTCGACCCCCTGCTGATCGACCCGGACACCCGCGAAGAACACGCCGTGGCCTGGGAACTGTTCAGCCGCAAGGACCGCGTCGAGACCGTCAAGGTGCCCAACCCCGGCACCCTCGGCGCCATCCTCGTCGGCCAGCGCTTCTACGCCGACTTCGACGGCCGCCTGCGCCTCACCCCCGAGCTCGCCCGCCGCTACGCCGGCAAGGTGCTGCAACTGGTGCTGCGCGCCCGTGACCGCGGCATCAACGAAACCCGATCCCCGGCCATCAACATCAAGGTCCTCGGCGACGAGACCGGCCCGCAGATCAACATCCAGTCGCCCACCGAGCGCCTCTTCGAGCGGCAGAAGACCAAGCTGCAGGTCAGCCTGCAGGACGACACCGCCGTCGCCTCCTACGAAGTGCGCCTGCTCGACGACCAGGGCCGTGACGACCTAGTGGCCAAGGCCGAAGGCCTCAGCACGCCGCAGGTCAGCGTCCCCGCCGCCGGCGCCGACGACCTGCTCGACATCGAACGCTACCGGCCCCAGGCCGAGCCCATCGGCCTGACCCTGGTGGTCAAGGCCAAGGACCTGCTCGGCAACGAAAGCCAGGTCACCCGCCGCCTGCTGGTCCAGCGTGACCAGGCGCCGCTGCTCAGCTGGAAGGACAGCACCCCCTCCGCCCAGCAGCAGCGCGGCATGCCCCTGCGTGGCAGCCTGGTCGTGCAGGACGACTTCAATGACGGCGCGCCCGCCAGCACCGGCCGCTACCTGCTGCTGGCCAGCTCCCTGCGCGACCTCGGCGGTGCCCGCGACATCCGCGGCCTGACCAGGGTCGACGCCACCAGCCAGCAGAACAGCCCGCTGATCAGCATCGCCTACCCCGAGGCCCAGGGCTGGCAGGGCGACCTGCTGCTCAACGAGAAACCCTTCCTGCAGGTCAAGGACGGCCGCCTGGTCCTCGCCGGCAACGAGCAGCTCGGCACCCCGCGCCTGCTCAAGCTGGGCACGCAGACCAGCAACTGGCAGGTCGAGACCTTCTCCCGCAGCCTCTGCCAGGTGCGCCCCGCACTGCGCGACGTGCAGGCCGTCGGCGGCCTGCTCGACCTCGCCACCCTCGGCGGCCCCGACGTCACCCGCCTGGTGCTGCGCCCCCGTGCCGGCGCGCCGGCCTTCATCCGCGAGCTGCAGATCACCCAGCTGGAAACCACCCAGGCCAACGTCAGCACCGATGGCGGCACCCGCGTACCGGGGCGCAACGTCATCAACCTGCTGCTCCAGGACGGCCTCGACGGCAATGCCCAGACCGCCTTCCTGCAAGTGGGCGACAGCGGTACCCAGAGCCGCGCGGAAGACCGCTACAACCTGCTCCTGCCGGTGCCCGCCGAAGTGCAGAGCAGCAGCCTGAGCCTGATCGGCCATGCCACCGACCGCCTCTCCCACGAGCGCGGCGACCTGGTGCTCGGCACCCTGCTGCAACAGCCCCTGCGGGTCGACGAGCAGGCGCCCCAGGCGCGCATCGTCAGCCCGGTGGCCGGCTCCGTCGCCGTGCCCATGCAGCAGCTGGACCTCAAGACCACCTTCGGCGACGACAGCCTCGGCCTGAAGAGCCTGCGCCTGCTGGAGAACCGTAGCCGTGTCGTCCACGACCTCGGCACCTACCTCGGCCAGGGTGCCCAGCAGCTGCCCTACCAGGTGCCCCGCGAGTTCTCCAGCGGCGAACTGGAGCTCACCCTGGTGGCCGAGGACTGGAGCGGTCGCACCACCGAACACAGCCTGCGCTACCCGCTGGCCGCCAACGAGAAGCCGCAGCTCAGCCTCACCGGCTTCAACACCTACTGGGTGGACGGCAGGTACGAGAAGGCCCTCACCGACCCGGCGCGCATCAACTACGGCGAATTCTGGGTGCGGATCAACGAACGCTTCCGCCTCGACACCGACCTGCGTGACGACGCCGGCCTCGCCGCCTACCGCATCCTGCGCCTCAGGCGCGACGGCAGCGTCGCCGCCGTGGTCTACGAGCGCGGCTTCCAGGTCAACTGCCCCGCCGCGCCGCCGCTGCAGGCCGCCGACCAGGCCGAGGTCCTCTTCGACCAGAGCGAGCCCACCGAATACCGCATCGAACTGACCGACACCTACGGTCATGTCAGCGACCGCACCATCCTGGTCCACCCGCTGACCAACATGGTCCCCGAGGTGCGCATCACCGCCCCGGGCGATGACCAGGAGATCGCCGCCGGCACCTTCCGCATCCGCGTCGGCCTGGTGGCCGCGGACGACCGCAAGCTCACCGCCGGCCGCCTCAAGGTCTTCGCCAATGGCGTGCCGCTGCCGGTGATCGGCTCCAGCGACGGCGTCACCGGTGGCGACAAGGTGGTCGATGCCGCCTTCGCCAGCATCCACGACAGCATCCATGCCCGCTACGACAAGTCCATGGCCGACGACTTCGGCCGCAAGGACAGCCCCTACGCGATGCAGCGCACCTTCGTGCTGGAAGTGCCCCAGGGCCTGATCCGCCATAACGAAGAACTGAAGCTTACCGCCCAGGTCGAGGACTCCGACGGCGCGGTCGGCCTGTTCGAGCGCAAGATCAAGGTGATGGCCGATACCATCAGCCCGAAACTGCTGTTCAAGCGGCCCACCCTCGGCTTCGGCGCCATCGAGGACAGCGACTTCACCCTGGTCTACCAGGCCTTCGACAACGTCAAGGTCAACCGCCTGGTGCTCTCGCGCGGCTACTCGGTGCGCGTGCGTGGCGAAGCCCAGGACCGCGAGCAGCCCTTCACCGTGGTGCGTACCATCGACGGCATCCCCTCCGAGGACTACGAGCCGGTCACCACCGTCGACATCGACACCCCCGAATACAGCCAGCTGATCCACGTCGACCGCCTGGCCGAGATCGTCCGCGCCTTCGGCCTGAGCAGCGACCAGATCGAGCGGGTCAGCGTGCGCGTGCGCCTGGAAGGCTTCGACGCGGCCAACAACGCGGTGCTCACCAACAGCTACCCGATCAACATCGATGCCCGCCCGGTGATCGACGTCGTCGAGCCCGTGCCCGGCGCCAAGGTCGTGGAAGGCAACCCGCTGTACGTCAACGCCAAGGCCTTCGACGACGTCGGCGTGGAGTACGTGCACCTGCGTGCCACCTACGGCAACGGCCAGCCGCCCTACGAGATGCGCCTGCGCCAGTCGCCCTACAACTTCTCCGTGCCGATGCCCGCCTTCGACCCGGACAACCCCCAGGCCAACCAGGTGCAGCTCAGCCTGGAAGCGGTGGACACCTACGGCGTCGCCCATGGCGACCTCGACGCCCACCGCGCCGAGGAACACCTGACGGTGGAAGTCACCCGCGACCAGCTGCCCAGCGTGGTGGTCGGCGCGCCGCAGAACAACAGCGAGACCACCGAAGGCCAGCTGCTGCTGGTGGAAATCAACGCCGTGGACGACGTCGGCATCGACCGCGTGGTGCTCAACATCGGCGGCCTCAAGGGCGGCGACCGCAGCCTCACCGACATGGTCTTCCCCTACGAATTCCTCGTCGAAGTGCCCTACGGCCAGGCCGGCACCGACCTCAGCCTCACCGCCAGCGCCCTGGAGCGTCGCGCCGACGGCAAGGGCCGCAGCGTCAGCACGCCCCAGGCCGTGCGCGTGCGCGTACTGAAGGACGACAAGGCGCCGCAACTGCTGGTCAAGCAGCCGCTGGCCAGCGGCGCCAGCATCGCCGAGAAGCGCAACCTGCCGTACCAGCTGGAAGTCAGCGACAACGTCCGCGTCGGCTCGGTGAGCCTGGGCCTGTACGTCGATCGCAACGGCGACGGCACCTTCGCCCCCGAGGAGCGCGTCTCCGACCGCCTGCTGCTCACCGGCCCCTACATCGGCAGCCTGCCGGTGGCCAGCATCGCCGACTACCTGGGCCGCACCGACAAGCTGCCCGAATCCCTGCCGATGCAGCTGCAGATCACCGCCCGCGACCCGGCCGGCAACGAGGCCAAGGAGATCATCCCGGTCAACCTGCTGCGCAACCAGCCGCCGGAGGTCAACGCCATCAAGCTGCTGGACGCCCGCGGCTTCGCCATGGGCGAGGTCACCGAGCTGACCGAGGGCCGTGGCGTGGTGGTCCAGGTCCAGGCCAGCGACCCCGAGGTCGGCGTCGACAGCGCCGCGCTCTACTACGCCATCGGCCCGGCCGGCTCCACGCCCACCTACCAGGCCCTGGGCGAGGATTCCGCCGCGCCCTACCAGTTCCACTTCAAGGTGCCCACCGGCCGCGTCGACCAGGTACTGCGCTTCCGCGCCAAGGCCCGCGACCTCGACGGCTATGAGTCCGCCATGGTGGACCTGCCCGGCAGCATCCTGATCAAGGCTGACAAGCCGCCGCAGGCGCGCATCGTCAAGCCCGACAACGACAACGCCGTGGTGATCGACGGCCAGGACCTCGAAGTCTTCGTCGAGGCCTTCGACGACCTCGGCCCCGAGGGCATCGACCACGTCACCTTCTACGTCAACGGCGTACCGGTCATCACCACCGAGCAGAGCTACGGGCAGCAGGTCGGCAGCCACGCCCAGGACCACGTCTACCGTGCGCGCCTCGCCGCGCCGGCGGGCGTCCAGGGCTTCACCATCCAGGCCATCGCCTACGACGCGCTGGGCCAGGCGGGCGAGTCCCAGGTGGTGCGCGTCGGCAAGCTCGAAGACACCGTGGTGCCGCGCCTCGCCGTGCTCTACCCGATCGACAAGGACGTGCTGACCATGGGCGAAAGCCTGCGGGCGGTGGTGTCCGTCGAAGACATGGGCGGCGCCATCCAGGACGTCAACATGCTCTGGCGCCGCGAATACCAGAACGACGCCGGCGAATGGAAGGTGGCGGACGAGTACCCGCTGACCCTGTTCCGCGACGACCAGCGCCAGCCGGGCGACACCACCCCGGTCAGCGACCCGGACAAGCACTACTACATCTACTGGGCCGACTTCAGCCAGGGCAACGTGCTGCGCCGTACCGGCCTGCGCAACGAGCGCCTGCACCTGCTGACCAAGGTGGTCACGCCGAACCACACCGTCACCCGCGACACCTACCACGAGATGGGCTGGCCGCTAAGCGAGCGCCGCTTCATCGCGCCCCAGGCCGGTGCCCAGGCCCCCGCCAAGGGCGTGCACTACACCGCCATCGACCAGTACCGCGCCCTCGACCGCAGCGGCGCCATGATCGCCGCCTGGGCCAGCGTCGACCCGCTGCGCATCGAGCAGGGCCTCGGCCTGCTGAGCAAGGAAGACGCCCTGCGCGGCCTGCCCGAAGCGCGCACCGGCATCTACATCATGGATGCGGTGGACGAGACCCAGGGCAACCAGAAGGGCGACTACTTCGCCTACTCGCCGCTGCTCAACGGCGCCGCCGAGATCTTCAGCGGCACCATCGGCGAACTGGTCACCGACGAGAACATCGTGCTGGCCGGCAAGTCCGGCGTCACCGACGCCGGCAGCTGCCAGTCGGGGGACGCGGCCTGCCAGTTCGTCAACCAGTTCAGCGAAGAGATCCGCAAGGACTGGCACGGCGGCGACACCCCGAGCGAAGGCACCGGCGCCCTCTACCTGGACAACAAGGCCGGCGAGCTGCTGCTGTTCGGCCAGCGCAACGGCGACGGCCAGTTCGGCCTGCCCTACCTGATGATGGGCCGCGTCGACATGCCCTACCCGGATGTCTACGGCCTCACCCGCAGCGGCAACCTGGCCCTGGTGGCCAACGGTGCCGGCGGCGTGCAGGTCATCGACATCACCAACATGACCGCGCCCTACCACGTCGGCTACATCAAGCCCAACGGCTTCGCCCGCGACGTCAAGGTACGCGGCCACTACGCCTACATCGCCGCCTCCGAAGAGGGCGTGGTGGTGGCCGACCTGAGCACCCCGGCGATGCCCCAGGTGGCACGCATCGACACCCTGGGCGTGGCCAACCGCCTGCACCTGGTGGGCAACCAGCTCTACGTCACCGACATGGCCGGCAGCGGCGACAGCGCCCGCCTGACCCGCATCGACATCAGCGAGCCCGACCAGCCGCGCCTGGTGCAGGTGGTGGAAATCAAGCCGCACCGCCCCGACCAGGCCGCCGATGGCCTCTACGACGTGCACGTCTCCGGCAACCTCGCCTACGTCACCGAGCTGCTCTCCGACCAGGAAGACAAGCCGACCCAGAGCCTGGTGCAGATCCTCGACCTCGCGCGCATCGGCGAGAGCGGCCTGGACGCCAGCGTCCCGGTCATGGTCCAGCGCAACGCCACCCCCGACAACTTCGCCGTCCGTGGCGTGACCCTGGCCCGTGGCGCCATCCAGGTCGCCGCCGGCAAGGGCGGCATCGGTCGCATCGACCTGCCGGCCCTCACCGTGTTGCAGCACAACCCGCAGGTGGGCGAGAACGACGTCAGCACCCAGCTGCCGGCCATGCTCATCGAACTGTCGGCGGTGCTGCCGGAACAGACCCGCCTGGCCGACTTCGTCCAGGTGCTCGAAGGCGATGCCCAGGTGGGCCGCGACGTCACCGGCCTGTTCGACCTGTCCTTCGCCGCCCGTGGCAGCGACACCACCAAGCGCCGCATCCAGCTCACCCGCAAGGACGGCCAGAGCCTGCAGCCGCGCCAGCGCTACTACGTGCGCATCAAGCAGGGCCTGGCACCGGTCACCGGCCAGCCGCTGGCGTCCGACTACGTCTTCAGCTTCAGCACCGCGCCGGCCGACGCCGCCTACCCGGACATCCAGAGCATCTGCACCCGCGAAAGCGCCGAGCGCAGCGCCTGCGTCAACGTCGGCGACGTGCGCGGCGGCACCGAACTGATCGTCCGTGGCCTCAACTTCGGCGACCAGCCGCGCCTGCTGGTGGGGGGCGAGCCGCTGGTGATCGAGCGCCGCGCGGTCGACGCCGCCAGCGGCGTGATCAGCCTCTACGCCCGCACCGTGCCCAACTACCCGGGCCCGGCGGCGGTCAGCCTGTACACCGAGGCCGGCCTCTCCGACACCGTGCTCGGCGGCTTCGTGTTCGTCGACGAACTGTCCATCTCGCACCTGGCCCCGGCCGTGGTGCGCGTCGCCCAGAGCGGCAAGAACGACCGCGTCGACCTGGTCGGCAAGGGTTTCCACGCAGGCCTGACGCTCACCGCCTACAAGAGCGGCGAGCCGAACCCGGAGAAGAAGGTCATCAAGGTCGGCTCGGGCGATCTGCGCCTCTACAGCGCCGAGCGCATGAGCCTGCTGGTGCCGGACTTCCGCGACGAGAACGGCAAGGGCTACCGCGGCTTCATCGACCTGGAGCTGGACGACGAACTGGGCCGCCACTACGTCCAGCGCAACGCCCTGTTCTACGGTCGCCTGCAGCTCGATCGCGGCCTGGAGACCGAGAAGCCGATGTCCGCCGAGGTCATCGACAAGCGCCTGGAGAAGGGCGGCATCACCGACTACGTGCCGGACCCGCTCAAGCTGCCGCCGGGCCAGATCGTCGACCTCGCCGTCGACAGCGACCTGCACATGTTCTACGTGCTCGGCCGGGGCGAACTGGGCGAAGGCTCGCCCCGACCCAACCAGGTGTTCAGCCGCGAGCAGCTCGAGCACTACTACGCCCCGGGCTGGATCAGCCTGGTGAAATACGACCCGGCCAAGGTCGGCGAAGCCGCGCCGCGCCACGGTCTGGGCTACTACAACCTGCCGCAGGACATGAAGCCCAGCGCCATGGCCCTGGCCGACAAGCAGCTCTACGTGGTGGGCCGCGGCTACGACTTCCCCTACATCGACACCGAATACGAAGGCCGCAGCGTGCTGCTGGTCTACGACCGCGAGATCCGCGACCCCGACGACCTCACCGAACAGCCCCCGGGCAAGGACCGTGGCATCCGCTACAGCCTGCCGCTGCCCTTCACCCAGGCCGTGCCGGAGAAGGTCGTCGCCCACCAGGGCCTGCTGCTGATCGCCACCACCGGCGAAGGCATCGCCGTGGTCAGCGTCGCCGACCCGCTGCGTCCCACCGTGGTCCGCCGCATCACCCAGGCCAGCATCGACGGTCGCGTGCAGACCCTGGGCAACGTCCAGGACATCGCCGTCATCGGCGACAGCCTGCACGTGGTCAACGGTGGCGCCCGCGTGGTCTTCGACCTGTCGCGTCCGTCCCTGCCGCAGCTGGGCGAATCCCGCGTGGGTGGCTACATCGGCCTCACCGCCGACGGCAGCCGCTTCGCCACCGGCAACGGCCTGAACCTCTACGACGCCAGCCGCCCGGCCTTCATCCGCGAGCAGGGCCGCTACCTCTCCGGCGGCTTCAGCGTGCCGGGCGACAGCCGTGGCATCGCCGCCCAGGCCACCACCGGCCTCAACCTGACCTACACCGGCAGCGACGACCTCGCCGCCTGCGAGAAGGGCCTGCAGGCCTACCTGGGCTTCTACGACTTCAGCCGCCCCGCCGACATCGGCCTGCTGGACGCCCTCAGCCTGCCTTATTGCGTACGCCCCGCCGATTATCAGTACGAATACGACGGCCTGCTGAAGAAGCCCTGGCGCACCCAGCCGCTGGTCATCACCGACCAGGGCATCGCCGGCTTCGCCCTGCGCGCCGACGCCACGGCTGGCAGAGTCTCCCACCTCGGCCTGGTGGACCTGCTGACCCTGGAACTGGTGGGCTCCACGCCCCGCGACCAGGCCGACGGCGTGCCCCTGGACAGCCCCCTGGAGCTGCGCTTCACCCGTTCCCTCGCCGCCATGAGCGACGAGCAGCTGCGCCAGTTCCTGGTGCTGCAGCGCGACGCCCAGGGCGACCAGCCGGCCACCAGCCTGCCCTTCGCCCTGCAGCGCAGCGCCGACCCGCGCACCCTCACCCTGGTCCCCGAGCAGGCGCTGCTGGCCAATGCCAGCCACCAGTTGATCCTCAAGGGCGATTTGGCCAGCCGCCGCAGCCGTGGCCTGATGGAACACGCCATCCACTTCCGCAGCGGCCTGGCCGGCGGTGCCCAGGTGGCCATCCTCGACAGCCGGCCGTCGATGCTCGATGTCGGCGGTGGCGAGATCACCGTGCACCTGTCCGGCGTCACCGGCCAGCCGCAGTTCACCGTCTCCGGCCAGACCGCCACCGGCACCCTGGCCGAATCCCTGCCCGACGGCAGCGCCCGCTACCGTGTCCAGGCACCGGCCAGCCTGCCCGGCCCGGCCAGCCTGCAAGTGGTCGCCGGCAACGGCAGCAAGGCCACCCGCGTCGGCGCCGTGCAATTCGTCGAGCCGCTGCTGCTGCGCTCGCTGTCCCCGGCACAGGGTTCGCTGAACGGCGGCACCCGCGTGCTGATCAAGGGCCAGGGCTTCCGCAGCGAACTGGGCGCCATGACCGTCAGTTTCGGCGACATCCTCGCCGAGCAGTTCAAGGTGCTCGACGGCGAAACCCTGGAAGTCATCACCCCGCCCGGCCCCATCGGCACGGTGGATGTGCGCGTGCGCCTGGCCAACGGTCAGCAGGGCACCCTGGCGCAGTCCTTCACCTTCCAGCAGCCGCCGCAGTCGCAGATCCGCGACAAGGGCCGCGTCTACGACCTGGCGCTGGACCCCAGCGGCAGCTACCTGTTCTCCGCCCAGGGCAGCAACGGCGTGCTGGTCTACGACCTCAACGCCGGCAACTACACCGCCGACCCGCAGAAGCCGCTGAACCCGGACGACCTGCTGCGCCTGATCGACCGCAACCGCGATGGCCGCGACGACCGCGTCATCTCCTCCATCAGCCTGCCGTCCGGCTACATCGCCGTGGGCGTCGAACCCTACTTCGAGCGCGGCTCCGACCGCGTCTACGTCACCGCCGTGCACCTGGCCGGCGGCAAGCCCGACGCCGCGCAACTGTTCACCGTGGCCTTCGACAGCCTCGACCCCTCGCGCACCACCCTGATCGGCTCCCTGGAGCTGCCCTCCAGCGCCGTGCGCGGCCTGCGGGTGCGCAACGCCCGCGTGCTGCTGGCCATGGGCGAGGAAGGCCTGGGCGTGGTCGACGCCTTCCTGCCCAACAAGACCTACCTGGTGGAAAGCCTGGCCAGCGACCCGCGCCTGCCGATGCTCGACGTCGCCACCCGTGACGCCGCCGCCGGCGAGAGCGGCCTGCTGGTCACCGTGGGCGGCGCCTTCGACTTCCCCAGCAACCGCCTGCTGAGCAAGGAAGAGAACGGCAGCGGCGGCTTCCAGGTCTACGGCCAGAGCAGCGGCCAGGGCCTGCAGCGCCTCGGCCACCTCGACCTGCCGGGCACCCGCGTGGTGCTGCAGGGCCGCTATGCCTACGTGGCCGCCGGCGCCAGCGGCGTCGCCGTGGTCGACCTGCAGGACCCGAACCGTCCCCAGGTGGTCGCCCGCGTCAACGACATCGGCTACGTCTACGACCTGGACTACAACGGCAACACCCTCTATGTGGCCCGTGGCGACAAGGGCGTGCTCAGCATCGACGTCACCGACCCGCTGCGCCCGCAACCCAGCCGCAGCATGCAGGCCCCCGAGGGCGGCAGCGTGGAAAGCGTGGTGGCCAGCGAATACGCCGCCCACGCCGGGGGTGTCGACGCCAAGGGCAGCGTGCTGCAGGTGGTGCCGGACGTGGTGCTCAAGCTGCACACCGTCGACCCGCGCAACGGCATCCTCGACCGCCAGGTCGACGGCAGCCTGCAGGTCATCGCCCGCTTCAACAAGGCCATCGACCTCTACCCGTCGAACGCCGCCCTGTTCAGCCTGCTCGGGCCCCAGGGCGAGACCCTGCCGGCCACCGTGCAGATCCTCAACAACGACGCCCGCCTGACCCTGGCCGCCAGCGTCGCCGACACCCTCAAGGCCGGCGACCGCCTCACCCTGCTGGCCAAGGCCGGCATCGCCTCGGTCAAGCCGTTGTCCGCCACCGACACCGTGGTGCTCCAGCGCCTGGCCCAGGACCAGCGCGTCGGCCTCACCTACCGCGGCGCCCGCGACGACACCCTGAGCCTGGAAGCCGTGGTGCCGCGCCGTATCGCCCAGAACACCACCAGCCTGATCACCGTCAGCGCCCGCGGCATCCCGGCCAACCTGGCCCAGGTGCGCCTCTTCGCCGGTGACCGCGCCCTGCAGATCGAAGGCGTCACCCGCGACAGCGACACCGCCCCGGCCGTGCTCAAGGTCAGCGTCCCGGCCATGCCGCGTCCCGGCCAGTACAACCTGACCCTGTCCGTGCTGCGCGACGGGCTCTGGCAGCAGGCCGTGCTCGAAGGCGCGCTGCTGGTGGATGCACCGATCCGCTTCGACGCCCTGGCGCCGCTCTGGGGCCCGATCACAGGCGACACCAGCGTCACCCTCAGCGGCGACGGCTTCGAACCGGGCAACAGCGTCATGGACGGCCTCAAGGTGCGCTTCGGCGGCCTGCCGGTGGGCCGCATCCAGGTGCTTTCCACCAACCGCATGCGCGTCACCACCCCGCGTGGCGCCCCGGGCAAGGTGGAAGTGCTGGGTGAAGACCGCTACGGCAACCAGGCCCGCCTGAACGGCGAGCGCAGCTTCGGCTACGGCCTGCGCAAGCTGGCCGAGCTGCACCCCTCGCTGATCTTCCCCAGCGACCTGTGGATCGACCGCGACACCGGCGTCGCCGTGAGCAACGGCGGCCTCATGGTGGAAGGCTACGGCCAGCAGAAGCTCGCCGCCGGCGGCTGGCTGCCGGAGAACTACCGCGCCGCCACCTTCTCCGTGCAGGACCCCTCCAAGCCGCTGCTGGTGGGCGGCTCGCCGGCCCTGCCGAGCGACGCCCAGCGCCTGTCGCTGAAGACCCAGGCCATGGCCATTTCCAAGCGCCTGTCGGATGGCTTCCTCGCCAGTGGCGTCATGGAGCCCACCGAAGAGGAGCAGGACGTCCTCGACCGCCAGGCCGCCCAGGACTTCACCCTCGGCCTCGATTCCCTGCAGATCGCCCCGACCCGCGAGTGGGAAGGCAACACCTGGCGCAAACGCCTCTACATCGCCAGCGGCAATGGCGGCGTCGCCCGCCTGAACCTGGACGAACAGAACGGCCTGCAGGTGATCCAGGAAGAGAAGCTCGAAGGCCTCGTCAGCCGGCTGGTCAAGCAGGGCGACGGCCTGTTCGCCGCCACCGCCTCGGTGGATGTCGACCCGCCGAACAGCGACACCTGTGCCTTCAAGGTCGGCGGCTCCAGCGGCCTGGGCCTGGCCGCGCTGAACTACCAGGATGGCGAAGACCCGGTACGGGTCGCGGCACCGGACGGCCTGAAAGGTGCCGGCCTGCTCAAGCTCGACAACGGCTGGCTGCTCAGCGGCGGCCTGGTGCAGGGTGCCAAATGGGTCAACTGCCCGGGCTGGGACCAGACCCTGGCCAAGGCCGTCGACCTGGAGAAAGGCGAGATCCGCAGCCTGAACCTGTTCGACCCGAGCCAGACCCGCCTCTACAGCTTCACCGCCAACCCGCAGGACGCACTGGTCTATGGCCGCTACCTGGTGGTGGCCGTGGGCGGCCGTGGCGTCGAGATCGTCAACCGCGACGAGCCCGAAGAGCGCGTGCTGGTCACCCTCGACAAGCAGCTGCAGGCCGTCGCCGGTCGTGGCATCGCCCTGCGCATGGCCGGCAACCTGCTGTTCGTCTCGGCGGAAAGCGGCGTGGTGGTGCTGGACCTGGCCCAGCCGCTGCAACCGCGCGTGGTCTCCGCCGGCAACCAGGAGCGCATCGAAGCCCTGGACCTCTACAACAACCGCCTGGTGGCCGGCTCCGGCAAACAGGGCCTGACCGTGCTCGAGCTGCCCGGCGCCCTGGTGCTCGATGCCAGTGTCGCCCAGGGCGCCTTGATCCCGGCCAGCGAGCAGGCCCTGAGCCTGAGCTTCAACGAACCGGTGACCCTCGAATCCCTGCGTGCCCCGGGCGCCCTGCGCCTGCTGGACATCAGCAACGGCGAGCAGGAGCTGGCGGCCCCGAGCATCGAGGCCGTGGGCGGCGACGGCCAGTCCGCGACCCGCGTGACCCTGCGCTTCACCCCCGCCGCCGGCGCCAGCCTGCGCCTGCAGCTGGCCTCCGCGCGCAACCTGCGTGGCGGCGGCCTGTGGGCGCCCTACCAGGTGGACTTCAAGGTGGCCGCCGCCGGCGCCACCCAACCGCGCATCCGCAACCTGGAGAACGCCCGCTTCCACCGTGGTGCCCAGGACCGCGTGGTGATCAACGGCAGCGGCTTCTCCAGCACCGTCAAGGGCTACGTCAACCAGTACCCGGTGGCCCTGCAGTGGGTCAGCACCGAGCGCCTGGAAATCGCCCCGAACGCCCTCGACATGCTGCCCCTCGGCCCGGGCCAGTGGCACCTGCGCCTGGAAGACGGCGGCCTGCGCGAGGACTACCTGGGCGCCCTGGTGATCGGCGCCGAGCAGGCGCTGGACCAGGTCAAGTACCGCATCAGCCCGGATTCCGCGAGCAAGAAGGGCGGCACCCTCGTCAGCATCAAGGCGTCCGCCGACGTGCTGCTGCCGGGCACCCGCGTGGTCCTGCGTGCCCGCCATGGCGCCACCGAGATCTACACCGGCCGCAGCCCCATCGTCGAAGAGCCGGGCCGCGCCGCCATCGACCTGCAGGACGACGTCGAGACCCAGCGTGACTTCGACTTCATCCTGCCGGGCGTGATCGACCCGGACATCTACGACGTCTTCCTGCGCATCCCCAGCGGCGCCAGCACCCGCGAGGTCAAGGTCGGCGCGCTGTCCTACACCCTGCCGCAGGGCCTGGGCATCGTGCTGCCGAACTACCCGCCGATGCAGATCGGCGCCGCCCAGGTGGTGGGCGACACCCTGTTCGTCGGCGTCAAGGCGGGCTCCGCGCCCACCAGCTCCAACCGCTTCCTGATGCCGGCCGGCCTGGAGATCTACGACATCGGGCTGTGGGAACGGCCGATCCGCCTGTCCCAGCTGCGCCTCGACCAGCCGGTGCTGGGCCTGGAGACCCTCGGCAGCCTGGTGTACCTGGCCAACGACCGCGACGGCGTGCGCGTGGTGGACGTCAACGACCTCGGCCGCCCGCTGCTGGTCTCCAGCCTGACCCTGCCCAACCACCGCGCCCTCGACCTGGCCGTGGAGAGCGAGCATGGCGCCCTGGCCGTGGCCGCCGCCAACGACCTGGGCACCGGCTACGTGCGCTTCCTGCCCCTGGGCCGCAACGAACTGGGCGCCCAGGCGCCGCTGCCGAGCATTCCCTTCGACGGCAGCCTGCGCGCCGACCTGCTGGGCGCGCCGGTGGACCTGCAATGGCTCAACGGCCAGCTGTACGTGCTGTTCCTGCGCGACAAGCAGCTGCACCTGGCCACCTTCAAGGACTTCGGCGACAAGCTCGACTACCGCGTCCAGGCCATCGAGCGCGGCACCGTCTCCGGCGACTCCATCAGCGCGTCCCTCGGTCGCCCGACCCTGCAGGTCCAGCAGGGCCTGATCAGCGTCGGCACCGGCGACACCTACCTGCTGCTGGAAGCCAATGCCCAGGGCCAGTACGAAACCATCTACTGGCAGAACCAGAAGACCGGCGGCGAGCTGCTCAGCGTCGGCGGGCAGGTCATGCAGGGCAACGGCAAGGGCGTGCAGATCAACACCTCGCCCTACCTCGCCGTCGCTTCGGCCACCCCCGGCAACGGCGCCGTGCTGGGCAGCGGCGAATCGGTGCAGATCGCCTTCAACAACCTGATCAACACCGACCCGGCGCACCTGGCCCAGGCCATCCGCGTCCTGGGCGAGGGCGGCCAGGCGCTGCCGGCCGGCGCCTTCGAGATGACCGGCACCAACACCCTGCGTGGCGGCCAGGTGCAGATCGCCTTCAAGGGCGACTACCAGGGCGCGCTGCGCATCGAAGTGGGCACCGCGCTCACCGACCTGGCCGGCCACTCCCTGCGCCAGGCCTTCGTGCTGCAGCTGGAGCGCCTCACCGGCATCCGTCCGCAGGTCACCCAGGTCCAGCGCGAAGCCGCCGGCGTCGCGGGCCTGCACTACTTCCACGCCACCGGTGGCGAAGTCGCCGTGATCAAGGGCAGCGGCTTCGGCGTCGCCGCCGACCAGCTGGCCGTGTGGCTGGGCGAAACCCGCCTGCAGCCGCAGCAGATACTGGAACTCAGCGACACCCAGCTGCGCGTCGAGGTGCCGGACCTGCAGATGGCCGGCATCAGCGCCAGCCTGGCGGTGAAGGTCGAGCGCATCGACCAGCGCCTGTCCTACCTCCGCCAGGGCGCCATGACCGTGCTGCCGCAGATCGAGATCGACGACCTGCAGCCGCAGACCGGCCCGCCCCAGGGCGGCAACCTGGTGACCCTGCACGGCCGTGGCTTCAACCACTACATGCAGGTGCGCTTCGCCGGCGCCCTGGCCGGCGACCTGAAGATCCTCAGCAGCAACCGCGCCGAAGTGCGCGCGCCCGCCGGCAGCTTCGGCAAGGCCAGGGTCGCCGCCACCAGCCAGCTGTTCCCGGGCGAACAGACCGACTCGCCGGTGGACTACTTCTACACCGGCATCCCCACCGGCTCGGTCAACCTGCCGGCCGAGATGGCCAGCCCGGTCTCCGCCATCGCCCGCCTCGACGGCGCCGAGAGCCAACTGCTGTACGCCGTCACCGGTGGCAGCTTCGACAAGCTCGACAGCCAGGGCCGCGTCGCCACCCTGACCAGCAACGCCGCGCGCCTGCTGGTGGCCGACATCAGCGACCCGGTGCACCCGGTGATCGTCACCCGCGAGTTCGCCGGCCAGGCCAAGGCCTACCACTACGAAGCGCCCAACGGCCTGTCGCCCCGTGGCTTCGTCGACCTGACCATCAACGACCGCCAGCTGTTCGTCGCCGGCGGCCGCAAGCTGCTGCAGTTCGACCTGACCCTGCCGGCCGCGCCGGAGAAGCTCGCCGAACTGGACATGGCCGGCGAGATCAACGCCCTGGCCAGCCGCGACGACCTGCTCTACGTCGGCTACAAGGACGGCGTGCGCCAGTACCGCATCGGCCAGGACCTCAAGCTCACCGACCTCGGCCTGATCAGCGTGCAGCAACTGGGTGGCGTACCCGGTCGCCTGCGCCTCGCCGGCTCCAGCCTCTGGGCCACCCTGCCGCAGCAGCGCCAGCTGGTGGAAGTGGAACTGGCCAGCGGCGAATTCCGCGTGGTGCGCCGCGTCGCCACCCGCGACCAGGCCGGCAACCCCTTCGTCCCCGAAGACCTGCTGGTGGCGCCCGAGCGCCTGCTGGTCTCCAGCGGCAAGAACGCCACCGTGCAGCTGTTCAACCTGGACCGCAGCGACGACGCCACCCCGGTGGCCGACCTCAAGCTCACCTACCTGGTCAGCCGTGGCGACCTGTTCGCCGGCCAGTTGCAGCTCGCCGGCCAGACCCTCTACGTGGCCGGCGGCCAGGGCGACGTGCAGCTGTTCGACATCTCCCCGTGGCTCAACGGCGACGCCCGCGCCAGCATTGGCCTGCGCGACTACTTCAGCGTGCTCGGCAACGTCAACAGCCTGTCCCTGGGCAGCCAGGCCCTGTACGCCGGCAGCGCCTTCGTCTACCTGGACGGCGCCCCTGCGGAGAACCCGCTGCCGAGCCTGGATTCCGCCAACTACCTGGGCGGCAGCCTCAACACCCTGGCCTACCAGAACCTCGCCATCCTGTCCCAGCAGCCGCTGCCGTCCGGCCGCCTGCCGCGCGACGGCGCCATCGAGGTGCAGTTCAACCGCCTGCTGGACAACGCCCAGCTGCGCGACCAGGGCGCCCAGCTGGTGCAACTGCTGCTCGACGGCGCCCCGGTCCCGGCCCAGGTGGCCCAGGTCGGTGTCGGCCGCCTGGTGCTGCGCCCGGCCTCGCTGCAGGCCGGCAAGCAGTACCAGGTGCAACTGGGCGCCGCCCTGCGCGACCAGCAGGGCCGCACCCTGGGCCACGACTACCGCTTCGGCTTCGTCGCCGACGACCAGCAACAGCCGGCGCTCGACAGCGTCTCGCCGCGCCAGGCCAGCTGGCGTGGCGGTGCCGAAATCACCCTGCGTGGCCGCAACTTCGCCGAGGTCCTGGCGATCGAGGTGGGCGGCCAGCGCGTGCCGGCGGGCGATGTGCTCTACCGTGACGACAACCAGCTGCGCTTCCGCGTGCCGGGCCTGGTGGCCTCGCCGGACCGCAACCTGCCGGTGGGCCTGCGCCTGAAGCAGGGCGGCCAGGAAGCCTTCCGTGGCGCCGCGCTGACCTATGTGGCCGATCCGCGCATCGACCAGTCCGGCCTCTACGACCGCCTGGCCGGCACCCTCAATGCCCAGGCCAAGCGCTTCACCTACAACGCCGGCGAGATCATCGGCCTGCAGGGCCGTGGCTTCGGCGAATCCACCGTGGTCCGGGTCAACGGCCGGCAGATCGCCGAGACCCGCCTGGAACGCGCCGATCTCATCAGCTTCGCCGTGCCGGAGAACAGCCTCGGCCAGCTGCTGGTGGACGTAAGCAACCAGGGCTTCGCGGGCGATCTTTCCAGCGACGCCAGCCTGCGCATCGAACTGCCGGCCCGCCGCCAGCTGCAAGGCGTCCAGCAGTTCCGCCGCCAGGGCGACCTGCTGCTCACCGGCAACAACCGCGACGTGCAGCTCTACAGCCTGCGCGACGGCAGCACGCCGCAACTGCTGGCCAAGTGGCAGGCCGCCGCCGAGGTGGTCGACCTGGCCCTGGGCGATCGCTACGCCGCGGTGCTGGGCGACAAGACCCGCCTGCAGGTCTATGACCTGGCCAACCTCTATTCGCCCCAGGCGCTGCCGGCCCTGGCCAACAGCCGCCAGGTCGCCTACGACAAGGTGCGCATCGCCGGTGACCTGGTGCTGGCCAGGTCCGGCAACCGCGTGTTCCACGGCCAGGTCCAGGGCCCCGAGCTGAAGGAGCTGACCCTCGCCGCCGGCACGCTGGTCGACCTGGCGCTGGACGGTCGCGCCCTCTACCTGCTCTACGGCGACCGCCTGGAGGTGCGCAACGTCCGCGACCCGGCCCAGCTGCTGGCCACCCAGGTGCATGGCCTGGCCGGCGCCAGGTCCCTGTGGCTCGACGGCTCGCGTCTCTACCTGCAAGGCACCTCCGGGCTGCAGGTGCTGCAACGCGCCGCCCTGCTGCGCGGCCGTGGCGAGCCGGTGCTCGGCGAGCTGGAACTCCCCGCCCGCATCGGCAAGCTCACCAGCCAGGGCGAACTGCTGGCCTGGCTGGACAACGGCCGCCTGCAGGTGCTCGACCTCGACCTGGACGCCCAGCGCCGCCTGGTCGCCCGTGAAGTGGCCGCGATCACCGTCGGCAGCGCCGAGGTGGGTTCGCTGGGGCAACTGGAGCTGCACGGCGACCTGCTGGAATGGAGCAACGGCGGCAACTACTTCAACGCCGCCGTACCGCTGAACAACGCCTGGGGCCTGGCCCCGGAAAGCCTGGCCGCCGCCGACGAGCCGGTGGGCCTGCGCCTGTCCGGTGCCGAATACGCCTGGCGCGAGGCGCGCCTGGCGCTGTCCTCGGCCAGCGGCGAGAGCATCGCCAGCGACTCCCAGGTACTGGGCCGCGAGCTGCGCGCGCTGGTGCAACAGCCGAGCTTCCAGCCGGCCGGTCTCTATCGCCTGCAACTGAGCCAGGCACCGCTGGACTGGCTGCAGGGCGCCGAGGTGAACATCGACCTGCCGTGGCTGGTGGATGCCGTGGACTTCTTCGGCGCCGCCCAGGTGCGCCTGGACAGCCTGCAACCCAACCGCAGCATCAGCGGCGTACCGCGCGACTACGTGCTGCGTGGCCGCCAGCTGCACCTGATCGACGAACTCCAGGTGGGCGACCGCGTGCTCGGCCGCAACCAGCTGCAGGCCAACGCGACCGGCGACCAGCTGAGCTTCCGCCTGCAGATGGAACAGGCCGGCCTCTACAGCCTGCAGGCCCGCTACGGCGACGAACGCGCCACCCTGCCCACCGCCCTGGCCGTGGTCACCCCGCTGGCCATCGACGCGGTGCAGTCCGCCCATGCCGCCGGTGCGGTGGTCAGCGACGCCGGCGGCACCCAGGTGCACATCGCCGCCCAGGGCCTGTCCGAGGGCCTCAGCCTGCACTGGTACCCGGCCGGCCAGGGCATCCAGCCCACCGCCAGCAACCGCGTGGCCTTCACCCTGGCCGACGACGGCCTGAACTTCGTCACCCCGCCCAGCCAGCCGGGCTGGCAGTACCAGGTCTCGGTGGTGCGTGAATCCAGCGGCGAGCGCGTCGACAGCGTCCCGGCCCAGTGGCTCACCGCCGTCGACGACACCGCCCCGAGCGTGCGCCTGATCAGCGCCCTGGGCGCGTCGCAGTCGCTGGTGCTGGAGGCCGACGAGCCGCTGCAGGCCCAGGGCGTCAGCGTCATCAAGGTGTTCAAGGACTACGAGACCCACGCCCAGCCGAGCGAAGACGTCAGCGCCCGCTTCCAGCCCCTCATCGCCCAGGGCAAGCGCCTGGAGCTGCGCCTGCGCGCCGATGCCCAGCTGGAGGCCAACGCCCTCTACCAGATCGCCCTGAGCGGCATCCGCGACGCCGCCGGCAACCCGGCCCGCGACAACGCGCTGATCAAGGCCGGCGCCTACAACGGCGTGTTCCAGGCCGAAGACCGCCTGGCGCCGCGCTACGACTCCCTGCAGATCGCGTTGCAGGATGGCCGCCCGCTGAGCCCGGCGGTGCGCCTGAAGACCGGCAACCGCTACGGCTTCAAGGTCAGCGCCCAGGACAACCTGCTGGCCGCCGACAAGCTCGCCTTCGCCTATCGCCTGTCCGCCGATGGCGGCCAGACCTGGAAGACCGACTGGGTGCCGGTGCAGAAGGGCGAGTTCAGCCTCGACCTCAACGGCGAGTACCAGGGCTTCAGCCTGCTGCTGCGCGCCAGCGACGGCCGCAACAGCGTCGACCGCCGCTTCGACGCCGAGATCAGCGCCCCGGACCTGGGCCTGGCCTCGTTCAGCACCCTGCCGACCCCGGTGGAGGAGAGCACCCCGGCCGAGCTGCGCTTCGCCATCAGCGGCGACCTGGACCTGGTGCGCAGCACCGAGGTGCGCCTGCTGGACGGCCGCTACCAGGCCGCCAGCTTCGACCGCGCCAGCGGCCTGGCCAGCCTGAGCCTGCCGCACCCGCGCCTGCGCGATTTGCCGGGCGCGCCGACCACGGCCACCCCGATCACCGCCGAGCTGCGCGTGGGCTTCGGCCTGGCCGGCCAGGAAAGCTACCGCTACTTCCAGGTGGGCTACGACCTGCAGCCGGACCGCACCCCGCCGCAGCTGTCGATCATCGCCCCGCTGGACGGCGAATTCGTGCCCCGTGGCGAGGTGACCGAGGTCATCCTGCGCAGCTACGACCGCTACGGCATCGACCGCGTCGAAGCCTGCGTCGACAGCCGCAGCGCCGACCCCTTCGCCGACGCCCAGGCCTGCCAGCGCCTCGCCGACCCGGGCCGCCTGCGCCTGCCGGTCGCCGCCGACGCCACCCAGCCGATCCACGTGGTGGCCCGCGCCATCGACCTCAACGGCCTGGCCAGCGCCCCGGCCAGCGTCACCCTGCAGCCCTACGACAGCCGTGCCGGCGCGCCGGAGCTGAGCTTCCTGGTTCCGGCCGACGGCCTCGACGTCCAGGCCGGCGAAACCATCCCGGTGCGGGTGCGCATGCGCAAGCTGGAACAGGCCACCCTGAACCTGGATATCGCCGGCAACCCGCAACATGCCGGCAACCCGGCAGCCCGTACCCTGACCCGCGCCGCCGACGGCGACGAGGTGGTGGAACTGGCCGTGCCCATGCCCCAGGTCGCCGCCGACGGCGTGCTGGTGCTGCGCCTCGAAGCCACCTGGCAGGGCCAGACCCTGCGCAGCCAGCGCATCCTCAACCTGCATGCCGACAACGGCATCGACCAGGACGTGGCCCTGCTGCTGCAACCGGCCAGCACCCTGCTGGCGGGCACCCAGCTGTGGATCGACGCGCCGCCACCGGCGGGCATGACCGACTTCAGCCGTGATTCGAGCCTTGACCTGTTCGACCCGGCCGATGCCGGCAGCGCCGCCGCGCGCCTGGCCTTCGGCGACCAGCGCCAGGTCTGGAACAGCCGCTTCGACGGTGCCGGCCTGCGCCTGGCCGCCACCCTGCGTGACCGCTCCGGCCACGAGAAACAACTGGACCGCAGCCTGGCCAAGCTGGCCTACCTGCAGGCCGAAAACCGTCGCGAGCCCATCGAGACCGGCTACCAGGCCAGCCACCTGACCCGCCTGCCGGGCCTGGCGGACGGCGCTGCCTGGGCCGAAAACGCCCAGCGCGACGGCTACCGCATCCGCACCCTCGACGGCCAGGTGGAAAGCCGTGACAGCGGCCGCATCCGCCAGCTGGCCTTCACCGGCACCGGCCTGGTGGCCCAGGTCCGCCGCGACGGCCAGGACTACCTGCGCTTCTGGCGCTGGCAGGACGGCGCCTGGCTGGCCGCCGTGGAACAACCCATCGCCGGCACCCTGCTGGGTGGCAGTGGCGACCTGCTGTTCGTCCGCCATGGCCAGCAGCTGGGCGGCTACGCCGTCGACGGCGGCGCCATGGCCGAACTGGTGGGCCTGAGCCTCGCCGACGAAATCCGCCAGGTGCAGCTGGATGGCCAGCGCCTGCTGGTGCTGACCGACAAGGGTCTGGAATGGCTGCAGCTGGACGACAGCCGCCTGCCGCAACTGGTGCGTCGCGCCAGCCTGGCCCTGCCGGGCCGCCTGGGCTTCGCCCTCGACGGCGAGCGCCTGCTGGCCTGGACCGCCACCGAGGCCGCCCGCTACACGCCGGTGCTGGATGCCGACGGCTGGCGCCTGGGCGATGCCACCGTGCTGGCCGTGGACGGCCAGGTGCAACGTGCCCGCTTCGACGGCGAGCTGGCCTGGCTGCGGGTGAGCAACGACCTGCACGGCGACAGCTGGCAGGCCTGGCGTGACGGCGAGCGCCTGGGCGCCCTGGCGGGCGAGCGCCAGGACCTGGCCTTCGGCGCGGGCCGCCTGGTGTCCCTGCAACTGCGCGACGGCGTGCAGCAGCTGGTGGTCGAGCCCCTGAACGTGGCCGCCGCACCGGCTGCCGCACTGGCCGCCAAGGCCGTGCGCCTGCCCTTCGGCGTGCTGGTGGGCGGCCTGCCCGCTGCCGCCGAGGCCGCGCTCGGCCAGGCCGACCTGAGCCTGCGTGATGGCGCCGACAAGCCCCTGGCCGCCCAGGCCTTCTGGTACCAGGGCGAACTGGACACCTACCTCGGCGAGGCCTTCCCCCAAGGCCGCGCCTGGCTGCTGGCCAACCCGCCGGCCAGCCTGCGCCTGGTGCTGCAGGACCACGCCGGTGAGCAGAGCCTGGACCTGGCCGTACCCGCCGCCACCGTGGCCGCCGCCGACCTCGTGCCCGACCAGGGTGCGGTGCTCGCCGCCGGCGCCCGCCTGCCCCTGGCCGCCGCGTTCGCTGCCGGCAGCGACGGCGCGGGCGCCAGCCTGGCCCGTGAAGGCCAGGCGCAACCCGCCGTCAACGGCCTGCGCCAGCGCTTCAGCTGGATCGGCCTGCCCGCCAGCGGCGAAGCCCGCTACGCCTGGCAGGACGCGGCCGGCGCCCGCGAGATCGGCCTGTTCACCAAGGCCAACCCGTCCACCAGCGCCGTCACCCTGAGCGGCGCCGGCAACAACCAGGTGTTCGCCGAAGGCTCCAGCCTGTCCCTGGCCTACCAGGTGGGCGATGTCCCGGCCTGGGTGGAACTCGAACTGCTGAGCTTCAACGGCCAGTCCGTGCAGCGCATCCTCGACGCCGGCCAGCAGGGCCGCTTCAGCCTGCGCCTGCCCCAGGTGGCCGTGCAGGAAAGCTATGTGCTGCGCGCCCGCGCCTACTTCCCGGGCGACTTCCACTACAGCGAGCAGCAACTGAACCTGCGCGTCGCGCCGGCCCAGCAACTGCCCCAGCCGCAACTCGCCGGCCTGCCGAGCCTGCTGTATGCCGGCAGCCGCGTGGACCTGAGCCTTTCCGGCGTGGACGCCAGCCGCTTCCGCATGAGCCTGGAAGCCCTGGACCAGGACGACCGCCTGCTGGCCAGTGGTGCCGGCACGCTCGGCCTGCGCCTGCCGGCGGGCATCCGCGAACTGCGCGTGCGCGCCCTGATCGACGACGAGCTGGGCAACCGCCAGGAGCAGCGCTGGAGCGCGCCGGTGGTGGACGCCTGGAACCTGCAGAGCGAAAGCGCGCGGCTGCCCTTCGACCTGATGCTGCCGCAAGTCGGTGGCTACTGGCTGGCACGCGGCGCCGAACTGCACGACGCCCAGGGCCTGCGCCAGCGCCTGGACGGCCCGATCGCCGCCATGGACAACCTGCAGCGCTACCTGCTGCTGAGCATCAAGGGCTTCGGCCTGACCCTGCTGGACCCGCAGGACGGCCTGCGCAGCGCCGGCAGCCTGGCCGTGGCCGCGCCCCTCAACCACCTGGCGGTGCAGGGCGAGCGCGTCCTCGGCGCCAGCGGTCGCGACCTCTATTGGTTCGACGCCCTGGGCAGCCAGCTCAAGGCCAGCGGCACCCAGACCCTGGGCGCCGAGGTCCGCCAGTTGCTGGCCCGCGACGACGGCTTCCTGGTGCTCACCGCCGGCCAGGTCCTGCGCCTGTCCAGCAGCGGCCAGGTCATCGCCAGCTTCAGCGGCGAGAACCTGCTGGCCATGGCTCGCAGCGGCGACCAGCTGCAGGTGTCGGACGCCGCCGGCCGCCTGTGGCGCCTGGACGCCGCCCTGAAGGGCACCGCCGTACAGCTGGGCACCGCCGCCAAGCGCCTGTTCGCCCTGCCGGGCCAACTGCTGGCGCTGGCCGACGGCCGCCTGCAACTGATCGACCTGGCCACCCGCCAGCGCGTCGCCGACTGGAGCCTGGGCAACGCGCCCGTCGCCGCGGCCCAGTGGACCGGCGGCCGCCTCTGGCTGGGCGGCAGCGAAGGCCTGGTGCTGCGTCCGCAGGCCGGCAGCGCGGGCTTCCACCTGTTGCACGACAGCCGCAGCCTGGCCACCCCGACCCGTGGCAGCGTGGAAGACCTGGGCCTGCGTGACGGCCAGGTGCTGGTCGCCGCCGACAACTTCGGCGCCCAGTTGCTGCGCCAGGACGACGCCGGCACCTGGCAGTCCACCCTCTACCCGAGCCAGGCCTTCACCCAGGCCGCCAGCCAGGTGGCCAGCGCCGGTGACCTGTGGTTCCTCGCCCAGGATCAACAACAGCAGGTGGTGGCGCTGTCGCGTTCCACCCTGGCGGCGCAGACCGTCTTCGCCCAGACCCCGGTGAACGACCTGGCCATCGCCCGTGGCCAACTGCTGGTGGCCAGCGGTGGCAGCCTGCAGATCGCCCCCCTGGACAACCTGACCAACCCGGCCAGCCGCCGCAGCCTGCTGGTCACCGCCCAGGAAAGCCTGCGCCAGCTGTCGGCCCACGGCAGCCGTGTCGTCGCCCTCAGCGAGAGCGGCCGCGTATTCCTGGTGGACCTGCGCAGCGACGCCCGCCAGCCGGTCAGCGAACTGAGCGCCCAGCTCGGTGGCGAGGTCCGTCAACTGGCCTTCGATGGCGATGCGCTGTTCTACATCTCCGCCGAGCGCGCCTGGCGCTACGACCTGCGCAGCGGCCAGCGCAGCGAACTGCTGGCCGGCGCCAGCGCCAGCCAGCTGTACCTGGGTGGCAACCTGCTGTGGGTCGAACAACCCCAGGCCCAGGGCGTGCGCCTGCTGGCCCTGGACCCGTCCAGCGGCCAGGCCATGGCCAACGGCGAGCTGCTGCTCGCCCAGCGCATCAGCGCCCTGGCGGTGGAGAACAACCGCCTGGCCGTCGGCCTCGGCAGCCAGGGCGTGCTGGTCTACGAGCTGCCCTATGGCCTGGGCGCCAGCACCACCTCGCTGCTCGAGCCCCTGGCCGGCAGCCACCTGCAAGCGGCGCAGGCGCTGGCCCTCGGCCTGGCCGAAGACGGCCTGCGCGGCGTCGAATTCAGCATCAACGGCCAACCGGCCGGCACCCTCGGCCAGGGCCTTGGCGCGACCCAGCTGCGCCTGCCCGCCAGCCTGCCGGGTGGCCAGTCCGTGGCACTGGGCCTGCGCGTCGAGGACGCCTTCGGCGTGATCCGCCAGGGCAGCGCCCGCGACCTGTTCATGGAGCCGGGCGACGGCGTGGCCAACCCCTTCAGCATCGCCCTGGTGGCCGACGAACATTCCTGGCTGCCCCTGCCGCTGACCGTCAGCGCCCAGGTCAGCGGCAGCCAGCAGCCCCTGGCCCAGGTGGAATTCCTGGTCGCCGCCGGCAGCAACGGACCCTGGCAGCGCGTCGCCCTGCGCAGCGCCCAGCCCTACCAGGCCAGCCTGGCCCTGGACGGCAGCTTCAGCGGCCAGTACCTCAAGGCCCGCGCGGTGGACGTGTTCGGCAACAGCGCCGAGTCGGCGGCCAAGCGCTTCTACCGTCACCAGGACACCAAGGCGCCCACCGTGAGCCTCGGCTACCAGGGCAGCGCGGTGTTCAAGGACAACAACCGAGCCGTGCGCGGCTACCCCTTCACCGTCACCGCCCAGATGGCGGACGAGGAGGGCGCCCTCGACAAGGCCACGCTGCTACGCAACGGCCAGGTGGTGGCGGTGGCCTTCGGCCAGAACCAGCTGAGCTACCAGGACGCCGCCACCAGCCTTGGTGAGCAGGTCTACAACGTCGAGGTGCGTGACCGCGCCGGCAACGTGACCAGCGCCGAGCTGCGCGTCACCGTCATCGACGACGCCTTCCCCGAGGTCACCACCCTGAGCCTGCCGGCCGAGGTGATCGAACGTGGCCGCTTCGACGTCCAGCTGGCCGCCCGCGACGACGTCGGTCTGAAGGGCGTCGACCTGCTGTGGAACGGCTTCACCGACCACTACGATGTCAGCGGCACCACCCTGAACCGCAGCTTCAGCGTCCAGGACCGCCGCACCGAGCGTGTCGCCAGCAGCGTCAACCAGCCGTTCAAGGTGCGCCTGACCGACAGCCGCGGCCAGGTCAGCGAATCCCCGGCGCAGAACCTGCGCGTGGTCCGCGACCGCGCGCCGGACGCCGCCGCCCTGCAGGTGAGCCTGCCGGCCCGTGGCGTCTACGGTGGCCTGGTCACCCTGCAACTGAACAACCTCAACGCCCTGGACGACACCGGCGGCCTGGGCCTGCGCGTGCTGCAACTGGTGGGCAGCGAGCGCAAGGAGCTATTCAACTGCCTGCGCGAGGACACCGGCAACTTCCGTTGCGGCAACGGCGCCTACTGGAACGGCCACAGCCGCGACCTGCGCATGCCCGAGGCCGCGCTGCCGGGCGACGCCTTCCGCGTGCAGGTGGAACTCACCGACCGTATCGGCCAGCAGACCCTCAGCCGCGAATACGCCGTGGCCCTGACCCAGTCGCCGAACCAGCTGCGCTTCAAGGCCGTGCAGGGCAGCGACAACCCCACCCAGGCGCGGGTGCAGGAGCGCCCGGTCTACCGCGTGCAGGTGCTCGACGCCGCTGCGCGCCCGGTGCCGGAGCAGCCGGTGCAGTGGCGCCTGCGTCGCCTGGCCGACGGCTATGTGGAAAACCTCGGCACCAGCGCCAGCGACAGCGGCGGCTACGCCAGCCTGACCTTCAACGCCGACCGCAGCCTGGGCGACTACCAGCTGTGGGCGGACCTGCCGCAGTTCACCCAGGTGGCCCGCGCCGAGACGGCCATCGGCCTGCTCGCCGGCCCGACCCGCAACCTGCTGCTCAGCTACCTGCCGCCGGTGGCCGCGGGCGAGACCGTGGCGCTGGACATCCAGTCCCAGGACCTGGTGCTCAACCCGGTCACCGACGACCAGAGCAGCCTGCTGGTGGTGACCCTGCCGGCCGCCGACTACCACGCCCAGCCCGGCGCCGGCATCCAGATCGGCAGCACCACCCTCAACGGCCAGACCGTGGAGCGGGTGCAGGTGACCGTGAAGGACGGCCGCGCACGGCTGAACCTGCAGGTCGGCCAGAAGGCCGGCCAGTTCAGCCTGCCGCTGTCGAGCAACGGCAACAGCATCCGCTACACCTACGACGCCCGTGGCAACGTCAACTGCTGCTACAGCAACCTCGAGCTCACCGTGCTGCCGGCCGTGGCCAGCCACCTGCGCCTGCTCAACGACCAGGGCCGGGTGCAGGACGACGGCGCGGTGCTCACCCGTGGCATCAAGCAGGACGTGCGCCTGCAACTGATGCTGCAGGACCGCTTCGGCAACCCCATCACCCAGGTCGACGGCAAGCCCGCCAACCTCGCGGTCAACGTCCAGGCCAGCGGCGCCGCCCTGGTCGACGGCAAGGCCGGTGGCGCCACCGTGCAGCTGAACGCCGGGCTGGGCTGGATGGCCATCAGCGACGAAACCTTCGAGGAAGTCACCGTCAGCCTGGCCGGCCCGGTGCAGGCCCTGCCGAACCTGGACCTCTCCAGCCGCTTCCGCATCAGCTTCACCGTGCAGCCGCCTGAAGTCGTCCGCGCCCTGATCGAGGCCCGCCAGGGCACCGCGCTGCGCGCCTACTTCGACTTCGACGAGCCGGTGCGCCTGGCCAGCGGCGACGCCCTGAAGTTCTTCGAGGGCAACGCGGCCCGTGGCGGCAGCGCCACCCTCAGCAGCGACGGCCGCACCCTGAGCTTCGACGCGCAACCCGCGCTGGCCCTGGGCCGCTGCTACCGCTACGACACCACCGGCTCCGGCCTGCGCGGCGTCGCCCGCGACGACCAGGTCCGCGAGCAGGGCGCCGAGCTGTGCGCGCCCCATGCGCTGTTCAGCCTCGCCGGCCCGCTCAAGGTGCTGGCCGGCCAGAGCGTGCAGATCCCGCTGACCCTGGCCGACAACATCAGCTGGTACAACGTCGCCAACGGCCGCGCCGAACTGGGCGGCACCAGCCAGGGCTTCAACTGGTACTACGGTCCGACCCGCACCCTCACCGTTCCGGCCCTCTTCGGTGCGGCCAATGATCCGATCGCCGACGGCGCCCTGCTGCCGCTGACCCTGAGCGGCACCCTGCCGGGCACGCCGGTCAAGCCGGTGGTGCTGGGCAACGCCCTGAAACTGCAGGTCTTCGACCCGGCCGGTGACTTCGACGGCGACGGCCTCAGCAACAAGCTGGAAATGGACACCCAGGGCCTCGACCCGGCGCTGCGCGACTCCGACGGCAACGGCATCGACGACGGCGCCGAGGACCTCGACGGCGACGGCCTGAGCAACCTGGAAGAAGCCGCCCTGGGCACCAAGCTGCGGGTGGCCGACACCGACGGCGACGGCCTCTCCGACGGCGCCGAAGTGCGCACCCACCACACCGACCCGCTGAAGGCCGACACCGACGAGGACGGCCTGTCCGACGGTGCCGAGGTCAGCAACATCCCGGCGTCCTCGCCGCTGAAGAAGGACACCGACGGCGACGGCATCCCCGACCCGCTCGAACTGCAGATGGGCCTGAACCCCAGCGACCCGGCCGACGGCCAGGCCGACAAGGACAACGACGGCCTGAGCAACGCCCGTGAGGCGCAGCTGGGTACCCTGATCAACAACCCGGACAGCGACGGCGACACCCTGCTGGACGGCGTCGAGGTCAACCAGAAGGGCACCGACCCGCTGAAGGCCGACAGCGACGGCGACGGCCTGCGCGACGACGAGGACGCCGAGCCCCTGGTCAAGGACACCCAGGCGCCCCGCGTGGGCCTGGACACGCCGAAGGTCGGCCAGACCCTGATCAAGGGCCTGCGCATGACCCTGGTGCCGACCCTGCAGGACAACGGCCGGGTCACCAAGGTGGCGTTCCGCCTCAACGGCGCCCAGATCGCGCAGGTCAACGCCGCGCCCTTCACCTACAGCCTGAACCTGCCGAGCGACGCCGACAGCCTGCGCCTGGAAATCATCGCCACCGACACCAACAACAACGTCGGCAGCAGTGGCGAACACAGCTTCGCCCTGGTGCAGGACCCGCTGACCACCGTGATCGGCCGCGTGCTCGACAGCAACGGCCAGCCGGTGGTGGGCGCCCAGCTCGACGTCGGCGGCCAGACCGCGGTCAGCGGCGGCGACGGCAGCTTCGTCATCACCCGCGTGCCGGTGGCGCCGGGCGTGGTCTCGGTCATCGCCAGCGGCCTGCTGGGCAACCAGGCGGTCACCGCCGTCTCCGCGCCCACCGACCCGGTCTGGGGCGGCACCACGGACGTCGGCACCATCACCCTGCAGCAGCCGAAGGTACGGGTGGGCTACTTCAACGCCCGCTTCAACGCCGGCCAGCCCTCGCAGCGGCTGATCATCGAGCGTGCCGGCTACGAGCCGGTGCAGGTGAGCAACCTGGCCAGCTTCGACCTGTCGCAAGTCGACATGCTGATGGTGGACAGCTCGCGGGACTACTACGGCAACGGCAACTACTCCAGCAACCGCGCCAAGGTCTTCGCCTTCGTCCAGAACGGCGGCACGCTGCTGTTCAGCGAGAACTACAACACCAGCTCCAATGCCGTGCTGGCGGACGTGCCCGGCCAGCCCGCGGAGTCGGTGTGGACGGGCAACTGGGTCCGCCTGACGCCGGTGCAGCGCTGGTCCGATGCCAGTGAAGGCCGCGTCGGCTCCTGGTGGCCCTACCGCAACGGCAACTATGCCGGCCATGCCTACATGCCGATGGACAAGCTGGCGCCCGGCACCGTGCCGCTGATGTTCACCGACGCCCGCGCGGACAAGCGCGTGGTGGCCATCCGCTACGCCTATGGCGCCGGCCAGGTGTACTTCGGCTTCACCCCGACCGAGTCGGGCCGCCCGGCCGACAACGACCCGCTGTTCACCGTCTACCACCCGGGCATCCTGGTGATGATGCACGAGCTGACCCTCAAGGACAGCGACAACGACGGCCTCAAGGACGTCTACGAATATGGCAACGGCACCAGCGCCTTCATCGCCGATCGCGATGGTGACGGCCTGCTGGACGGCTTCGAGGTCAAGTACGGCTTCAACCCGCTGGTGGCCGGCGAGCAGGACCTGGACAGCGACGGCGACGGCCTGAGCAACCTGCGCGAGCAGGAGCTGGGCACCCACCCGCGTCAGGCCGACAGCGACGAGGACGGGCTGACCGATGGCGCCGAGGTCAACCAGCACAACAGCGACCCGCTGAGCGAGGACGGCGACTACGACCGCGTGCTCGACGCCCAGGAAGTCCAGTACAAGGCCAACCCGCGCAAGGCCGACAGCGACGACGACGGCATTCCGGACTACGACGAGATCAACAGCTACGGCACCCGCCCGGAGCTGGCGGACACCGATGGTGACGGCCTCTCCGACTTCATCGAACTGAAGGGCCCCTATGCCGACATCCTCAACCCGCGCAACGCCCAGGACGCCGGCCAGGACTACGACGCCGACGGCCTGAGCAACAAGCAGGAGCTGCTGGAGACCCTCACCAATCCGAAGGTGGCGGACACCGACGGCGACGGCCTGTCCGATGGCGTGGAAGTGGCCCGTGGCCTGAACCCGCTGGACGCGGACATGGACAAGGACGGCCTGCTCGACGGCGAGGACAGCGCGCCCACCGAGAAGGACACCCAGGCACCGAGCGTCAGCCTGGTATCGCCTGCGGCCGGCGCCAGCCTGGCCCACGGCCAGCAACTGCGCCTGCGCGCCGATGCCAGCGACGATGGCCGCGTGGCCAGCGTGACCTTCTATGTCAACGGCGTGGCCGTGGCCACCTATGACCGCGCGCCCTACCAGCATGTGATCCGCGTGCCGGCCGTGGGCGCGCAGCTGGATATCGAAGCCAGCGCCCGCGACACCAACGGCAACGAAAGCCGCAGCGGCGTGCGCCGCCTGAGCCTGGTGGACGACGCCGGCACCCAGGTCACCGGCCGCGTGCTGGACGGCAACGGCCGCGCCGTGGAAGGCGCCCAGGTCACCCTGATCGACGGCTACGAAGCCGCGCGCATCAAGCCGGCCTCCTACACCCTGGACCAGGGCCTGGACTGCTGGCACTACTGCTACGGCGACGAATACAACCGCCAACTGATCGATGGCCAGCTCGGCGCAGCCGGCTACGCGGCCAACCTGGGCGCCGGCAACGCCTACGAGTGGCTGGGCTGGAACGATCGCACCCTGAACGTCGACTTCGACTTCGGCCGCGTGGTCAGCCTCACCAGCCTGCAGGTCGGCACCACCCAGAACACCCTGTCGGAGTACGTGCTGCCGTCCTTCGACGTGCTGCAGAAAGTCGGCAACGACTGGGTCCCGGTCGGCACACTGAACACAGCCCCGAGCAATGCCAACAATCGTGACAGGCTGTCCCTCGACGCCCATGCCCAACTGACCCTGTCCGGCCTGAACATCAACAGCCGCTACGTTCGCGTCAGCTTCCGCGCCAACGGTCCCTGGACCCTGGTGGACGAAGTGGCCTTCAGCAATGGCACTGGCCCGATGCCGTCCTCGGCCACCGTGACCAGCGACGGCCAGGGCCGCTTCACCCTCTCCGCGTCCACCCTGGCGCTGGAGCCGCGGGTCAAGGCCGAGGCACGCTTCGGCAACCAACTGGTCTCCGCTGCCAGCGAGGTGTTCGAGCTGGCCCGGGGCGGCAGCTCGGATATCGGCGACCTGGTGCTGGCCGCCCATGGCCGCACGGCATTCGAGCCGATCGAAGAACGTCATGTGGCCGCCGCCGAGGAAAGCACCTCGTATAACCGCCAGGTGAACAACAACGTCCGTTGGGACTTCAACACCTACGGCGCCATCGACAACGGCACCTACGCCTCCAACTGGACCTTCAGCGGTGCCCAGTATCTGGTGGTCAATGGCACCAACTACAGCAGCAGCACCTATCGCACCCGCCTGGATGGGCGCGAGCTGATCTACCCGGCCAAGCAGCTCGGCAATGTCATGGTCAGCCGCAAGGCCTATGTGCCGGCGGACCAGAACTACGCCCGCTTCATCAGCGTGCTGGAGAACCCCAGCGACCAGCCGGTGACCGTGCCCTTCTATGTGTACGGCAACTTCTACGCGACCCGCCCGGTGGTGCAGACCTCGTCCGGCGACGCGGGCTTCGACCCGGAAGACAGCTACCTGCTGACCGACGACGCGGCGCCGGAAGGCGGCCTGTACGCCGCCGGCGTGGTGCTGGGCAGCCCGGATGCGCCCCTGCGCCCGGTGTCCACCTGGCGCAACGGCAACGAGTACCGCGCCAACTACCAGGTCACCCTGGCGCCGCGCAGCCGCCAGGTGCTGGTGCAGTACCTGGTGCAGGATGCCAGCCGCGAGCGCGTGCGCAGCACCCTGGAGCAACTGGCCAGCCGCGATGTGCAGGAACAGAACCTGACGCTCGAAGAACAGCGCGGCATCGTCAACTGGACCACCCAGGTGGACAGCGACGGTGACGGCCTGGCCGATGCCCTCGAATACCTGCTGGGCCTCGACCCGCTCAAGGCCGACAGCGACGCGGATGGCCTGCGCGATGGTTTCGAGCAGCGCTACGGCTTCGATGCCAAGCAGGCCAATGGCGAGGCGAGCGAGGACAGCGACGGCGATGGCCTGACCAACCTGCAGGAGCAGGAAGCCGGCAGCCATCCGCGCCTGGTCGATACCGACGGCGACGGGCTCACCGACGGCGCCGAGGTGCTGGTGCATCACTCCAGCCCGCTGACCCGCGACACCGACCTGGACCGCATCCTCGATCCGGACGAGATCGCCCGTGGCACCCGTCCGGACCTGGCCGACACCGATGGCGACGGCCTGAGCGACTATGCCGAGATCAACAACCACGGCACCGATCCGCTCAAGGCGGACAGCGACGACGACGGCCTGCCCGACAAGTACGAGGTGGACAACAACCTGCTCAACGTCGGCGCCCAGGACGACACCGACGGCGACGGCCTGAGCAACCTGGCCGAATTCCAGGCCGGCACCTCGCCGCGCAACGTCGACACCGATGGCGACGAGCTGCTGGACGGCTGGGAAGTGCTGGGCACGCCGCCGAGCGACCCGCTCAAGGCCGACGGCGACAACGGTGGCCGCCGCGACATCAACGAACGCTTCGTCGATGGCACCGATCCCAAGGTGGCCGCCGACGACCGCGCGAACATCAATGGCTATCGCACCGCCAAGGACGAGAACAACCGCGACTGGAACTTCTATTACAGTGGCGATCTGCGCTCCACCACCGGCGGCGCGGTGGACCCGAACTACTGGGCCAACCAGCTGTTCGTCAACGGCAACCAGTACGGCTACTCCTACAACCATGCCACCAGCAGCGCCAACGGCCGCGAGTACCACTACGAAGGGCGCCGCCTGGGCAACCTGGTGGTCAGCCGCCGCGTACTGGTGCCCAGCGTCGGCGGTGCCTACGCCCGCTACCTGGAGATCCTCGACAACCCGGGCAGCACCGAGCAGGTGGTCACCCTGCGCCTGCAGTCCTACTACGGTGCCAACGACGCCCAGACCGCCGTCGTCACCAGCAGCGGCGACGACCAGCTGACCATCGCCGACGACTACCTGGCGCTGCGCGACACCGCCACGCCGACCCGCCCGGTGCTGCTGCAGGTGCTGGGCGGCAACGCCAACCGTCGCCAGGGCACCAGCCTGGTCAGCCGCAACGGTCGCCAGTGGCAGGCGGAGTACCAGGTGCGCATCCCGGCGGGCGAACGCCGCGTGGTCATGCACTTCTCCACCCTGGAAGGCTCGGCCGATGCCGCCATGCAGACCGGCGCACGCCTGCGCAGCCTCAAGGGCCTGGGCCTGGACAACCTCGACCCGACCCTGGCCGGCAAGGTGGTGAACTTCTTCGCCTTCTACGACCAGGACGAGGACGGCCTGAGCGACGCCGACGAGGCGCGCCTGGGCACCGACCCGGCCAACCCCGACAGCGACCACGACGGCATCCCCGATGGCAAGGACAGCGAGCCGCTGGTGCCCGACGCCACCGCGCCGAACGTCACCTTCCAGCCCCTGGAACCGGCGCGTCGCTATGGCGGCGACTCCCTGGACCTGACCGCGCTGATCAGCGACAACGGCCTGGTGGCCAAGGTCGAGCTGCTGCAGGACGGCCTGCTGCGCGAGACCCGCACCAGCGGCGGCAGCCAGACCTTCACCGTGATCCTGCCGAACCAGGACAGCACCCTGCTGCAGGTCCGCGCGACCGACAGCAACGGCAACGTGCGCACCGCGGACCTGACCGTGGCGATCGCCACCGTGCCCGAGCTGCAGGTCTCCGGCCAGGTGCAGGACGTGCTGGGCAAAGGCATCGCCGGCGCGCGGGTACAGGTCAAGGGTGTCCAGGCCACCACCGACGAGACCGGTCATTACCAGTTGCAGGTGCTGACCATCGATACGGTCCTGCAGGTCGAGGCCAGCGCCCTGTTCGGCAAGCAGCCGATGACCGCCCTGGTGACCGCGCCGGTGCCGGTCGACTCGGAAGACGTGCACGTCGAGCCGCTGGTGCTCAAGGCCCAGGGCCGCCTGGTGCGCGACCCCATCGCCGAGTCGCAGCTGAGCTACGAGGGCAGCACCGGCTTCGGCTACAACCTCTTCGGCAATGGCTACCGCTGGGATATCCAGTCCGACGGCGGGATCAGCGACGGCACCAGCGACGCCTACGACGGCGGCCAGTCCCTGACCGTCAATGGGCAGGGCTTCTCCGGCGTCAACCAGGGGCTGCTGCGCCTGGCCGGCCGCGAAGTGACGCTGGCGCCCACGCAACTGGTGAACGGCATCTTCAAGGTCAGCCGCACCGTCTACGTGCCGGACAACGGCAACTACGCGCGCTTCATCGAACGGATCGAGAACACCAGCGACCAGGAAATGACCATTCCGGTACGGATCAGCGGCAACCTGGGCTCCGATGGCGGCACCTACACCATCGCCACGTCCAGCGGCGACCAGGCCTTCACCACCGCCGACAACTGGCTGCTGACCGACGACGGCAGCAACGGCGGCGGCGACCCGGCCGTGGGCCTGATGTTCGGCAGCGCCAATTCGCGGGTACGCCCGAGCTCGGTGAGCCTCAGCGGTGACGTCTACTCCGTGGCGTACGACCTGACGCTCAAGCCCCATAGCCGCCAGGTGCTGATGCACTACGCCGTGCAGCACTACAACCGCAGCGAAGCCGAACGCGTGCTGCGCGAGCTCGCCTCGGAAAGCTTCGTGGACGTCGGCCTGACCCGTGAAGAGGTGCGCGATCTGGTCAACCTCAGTGGCCTGGTGGACTCCGATGGCGACGGCATGCCGGACGCCGACGAAGTGCCGCTGGGCCTCGATCCGGAGAACCCGGACGTCGATGGCGACGGCATCCCCGATGGCCGCGACCCCGAGCCGAGCGTGGCCGACACCCAGGCGCCCAGCGTGAGCATCGCCCACAGCGAAGGCCCGTTCTATCCGGGCGACCCGATCACCCTGACCTTCGACGTGCAGGACGCCGGCATCGTCGGTGACGTCGAGCTGCTCATGGACGGCGAGCAGCAGGCCGTGTTCAACGGCGCCGGCCAGCATCAGCAGCAGCTGACCCTGCCGGGCGAGGGCACCGTGCGCTTCGAGGTCCGCGCGACCGACAGCAACCGCAACGTCGGTCGCCAGACCCTGGACATCGAGGTGGTGGCGGTACCGCCGAGCAGCATCGCCGGTCGCGTGGTCAACGAGCTGGGCGTGCCGCTGGCGGATGTCCAGGTCAGCCTGGCGCGCCACCAGGACCAGGGCGGCGAAGTGCCGTCGTTCATGGCGCGCCTGCTGGACGATTCCAGCACCGTGACCACGGGCGCCGATGGCCGCTACCTCTTCGAGGGCATCGACCGCCGCGACAATGCCCAGTGGCTGGTCAAGGTCGACAAGGAGGTGCTGGGTTACCCGGTGCATGCCGAACAGGCCGTGCAACTGAACATCGACGGGCCTCACGACGCCGGTGACCTGATGCTGGGTGGCGAGGACAACTACGTCGAGCCGCTGAGCGGCGATCTCGGCGCGCGTAACGACGAGCCCTACGTCAACCTGCAACTGCCGGCGGACTTCGCCTTCGCCGACAAGTCGCTGCTGATCAACGTGCTCGAACAGCAGGTCGAGATCGGTGGCGGCAACGGCATCCAGAACATCCCGCTGCAGCGCCTGGTGGAGAACGCCCAGGGCACCCAGGCCTTCTACCTGGCCACGCTGCCGGATCGCCTGGTACTGACCTGGAGCGATTGGGGCCGCGAAGGCGTGACCAGCGACGACCGGGTGGACGTGCAGACCGTGATCCACCGTGACGGCCGCATCGAGAACCGCTACTACAAGGTGCCGTTCGACGGCTGGCATTGCGGCCTGCGGGTCCGTACGCGCTTCGCCCATGGCTACTGGTATGGCGCGGTGGACTCGCAGCACCTGCCGGACGTCGACGGTCGCCTGGTCTACCCGGACTACGCCATCGAGCAGGGCGGCTACTGCAACTTCGACCTGCACGGCTACACCGTCACCTACGTGCCCACGGCCGAAGGCAACTACCGGATGGAGCTCGACCGCCTGCCGGGCCACCTGGACAGCGATGGCGATGGCCTCTCGGACATCCGCGAGACGCTGCTGGGCACCCGGACCGATGCGGTGGACAGCGATGGCGACGGCCTGAACGATCGCTTCGAGCTGAACTACGGCCCGGCCCCGCTGGAAGCCAACCCGGAAGCGGCTGGCGAAGACTGGGACGACGACGGCCTGAGCAACCTGGAAGAACAGGAGCACGGCACCGATCCCTACGGCGGCGACACCGATGGCGACGGGCTTACCGATGCCGACGAGGTACGCCTGCACCATACCGACCCGACCCGCAGGGACACCGATGGTGACTGGCTGAACGACGGCGAAGAACTGGACAACCAGGCTGACCCGAGCAAGGCGGACACCGACGGCGACGGCCTCACCGACTACCAGGAAGTGCGCCAGTACGGCACCCGGCCGGACAAGCGCGACAGCGACGACGACGGCATGGACGACCCCTTCGAGATCGAATTCGGCATGGACGGCACCAGCCCGGACGGCGACGAGGACGGCGACGGCCTGAGCAACGTCGAGGAGTTCCGCCTGGGCACCCACCCGCGCCAGCTGGACGGCGATGGCGACGGCCTGCCCGACAAGCTGGAAATCGACCTGGGCCTGTCGCCGGTCAAGTACGACAGCGATGGCGGTGGCCGTGGCGACGGTGACGAGCTGTTCGCGGATGGCACCGATCCCGAGAGCCGCGGCGACGACCGTATGCTGCTGGGCAGCAACGAAGCCCCCTCCATGGAAATGGAGGCCGGGCTGATCGCGACCCTCGAACAGAATGGCCGCGTGCGCCTGACGCGCACCGATAACTTCAGCAACGTCGGCGTGGAGTATGCCCTGGAGTTCGGTGGTCTCGGCAGCCCGCCCGCAGCGGCGGCGATGCGTGCGCCGGGTGCTCCGATCCAGACCCAGCCCCATGCCTACAGCCGCCTGAGCGACGAGCCGATCTGGCGCTCCCCGCTGAAGGCACTGGACGGCGGCCTGCTGCTCAGCCGCGAGTACTACGCACCGGCCACGGGGCGTGGATTCCTGCGGGTGCTGGACAGGTACTACAACGTCAGCGGCCAGGCCAGGACCATCACCCCAGTCCTCAGCTCGAGCCCGCTCTACTGGGGGCCGGGCAACCGTCAGCAGACCTCCAGCGGCGACGACCAGCTCACTGCCGAGGACAGCTGGCTCAGCATGCGCAAGCGGAGCTACGGAGGAGAGGAGGGCGACATCCTCGGCCCGATCTCCATGGTCCATGTCTTCGCCGACCAGGCCGGGCGTGCGTCGCTCAACAGCGACGAGCTCTACAGCGATGCCTACTACAGCTGGCGCATCGGCTATCGCTTCGAGATCCCCGCCAACGAGCACCGCGTGGTGATGTCGTTCCTGGCGGTGGAGAACGCCGAGGCAGGTGCCCAGGACATGGCCAGTGTGCTCCAGGGCCTGGGCGAGAATGCGCTCCGTGGCGTACCCGCCGCTGACCGTGAACGCATGGTCAACTTCACGCCCTGCCGCGACGATGACCTGGACCTGCTGTGCAACGCCGCCGAACTCCAGCACGGCTCCAGCGACAGCAACCCGGACAGCGATGGCGACGGTTTCGCCGATGCCCTGGAAGTGCACCTGGATAGCGACCCCAGCGACCCGGCCTCGATCCCGGAGTTCGAGGTCTACGGCCTGGAAGACGTCGATGGCGTGGAGACCAGCCGGGTCCTGAAGCAGACCGGCTTCAGCGGGCCGATGACGACGGCCGGCGACCTGAACGGCTGGTATGTCAGCCTGGACGTGAACAACGCCGGCGAACTGTGGGCGGCAAGCCCCGCCTCTTCGGAAGGGTTCGGCTACGACGCCTACGAGCTGCCGTCCCTGGGGAGGCTCGAGGAGGGCGCCTGGGCGAGCCGCAGCGGACAACTGCTCGACGACGCCCAGGGCAACCTGACCCACCTGCTCATGGCCGAGAACATCGATGACCAGGAAATGCTCGCGCTGCTCCAGCTGCGCCGCACCCCCTGGGGCCAGCCGGAGTTGCAGGACCTCATCCACCTTCCGGCGGACCTCGGTTGCGGCGCCGGCCTGGCCCACTGGCAGGGTGAACCCCTGCTGCTCAACGGCTGCAAGCTGAGCCGCCTGAGCCTGAACAACGGTTTGGCGGAGCTGGTCGAGCTGAGCTTCGGCGACGGCTTCGGCAGCGCCCCCAAAGTGCTCTCCATGGACGACATGCCCCAGGCGGGCGGCGTCATGGTGCTGGTTGAAGATGAAGTGGACGGCACGCTGCGCCGCAGCCTCGGCTTCGTCGACCTGAAGACCGGGCGGGTGAAGCGCCTGGGCGAGGTGCCGATCGGCGTGAAGTCGATCTCGGTGAAGTTCCGGGGCTTCCAGAATCAGCCGAAATGGCCAATTGATATCGTTCCTAGCTGATTTGTGAGTCGAGTCACACCCCTGTTTGTGGCCGACCTGTATATCGCACCCGCGATAAAAGGAATTTGACCTGATTAAGGTGGTGATCCATGAAGCAGTTCCCACGCCTCGCCTTGGCGTCCTCGATCCTGGCCCTGCTGCTGGCGGGCTGTGATTCCTCCAGCGATTCCATCGCCGAGGTGAACGGCAAGCCGGTCACCCAGGCGCAATTCGATGCCTTCCTCGCGTTCAAGCGGGTACCGGCGCAGAACACCCAGTGGGTCAGCCGCGAGCTGGACGAGTACCTGGAGCGCGAGGGCCTGGCCGGGCAGATCGAGGCCCAGGGCCTGCTGCCCGCCGACCAGGTGGAGACCGAGGTGGCCGAGTTCCGCAAGCAGATGCTGATCAGCCGCTATTTCGAGGAGTTCCTCCGCGAGCGGGTGACCGACGAGGCGGTGCGCAACTTCTACGCCACCAACCCCGACCAGTTCCAGGCGCGCAAGGTGCACGTCGCCCACATCCTCCTGCGCACCAACCCCGGCATGAGCGAGAACGAGCGCCAGGCCCTGCTGAGCAAGGCCCAGGAAGTGCAATCGCGCATCAACGCCGGCGAGGACTTCACCGCGCTGGCCGCCACCTTCTCCGAGGACCAGCTGTCCGCCAAGCAGGGCGGCGACCTGGGCTGGCTGCAGGAAGGCGCCATCGACCCGGCCTTCAGCGGCAAGGTATTCGCCATGAAGCCGGGCGAGGTGTCCGAGCCGGTGGTGACGCCCTTCGGCTTCCACGTGATCAAGGTGATCGAGGGGCCGCAGGTGGTGAAGCAGCCGTTCGAAGCGGTCAGCGGCGACATCCGTTATCGCCTGCGCCAGGAAGCCAAGCAGGCCGAGCTGGAGCGCCTCAAGGCAGCGGCTAAGATCGACCGCAAGACGCCGCCGGCCGCGGCCGAGGGCACCGCCGCCAAGGAAGGCGAAGACCGTGCCGCGGGTTGAGTGGACGCTGGGCTGCCTGCTGGCGGCGGCGCTGCTGGCCGGCTGCCGTGACGACGACGGCGCCGACGCCCTGGCGCAGGTGCCGGTCGAGCCTTCGGCGACCCTGGTCACGGTGGACGACAGCCCCATCACCCGGGCCCAGCTGGAACTGACCGTCGAGCGCACGCTGGGCGAGTCGGCGCCGCTGTTCGCCAACGACGAGGTGGAACGCAAGATCCTCGACAGCCTGGTGGCCAGTCGCGCCATGGCCCTGCTGGCCGAGCGCGAGCTGGACGCCGGCGAGCGCGCCCAGCTGGACCTCAAGGCCCAGGCCTACCGCGAGGAACTGCTGGTGCGCCACTACCTGGAGCAGCATGCCACGCCGGAACCGGTGACCAGCGAGCAGGTGGCCGACTACTACCAGCGCCACCCCGAGGAATTCGGCGGCGGCGTGGAGAAGAGCTTCGAGATCATCGCCAGCGACCAGGCGCTGGAAGAGCCCCAGCGTGCCGAGCTCATCGCACTGCTCAGCGGCGCCGAGGCCAAGGGTCGCGACTGGCAGAAGCAGGTGGCCGCCTGGCGCGCCGCCGGCAAGCCCCTGGAGTACCGCAGCAACCGCATCAAGCCCGAACTGCTGGAGCAGCCGCTGCGCGGTCTGGTGGAGTCCACCGAGGCGGGCAGCATCGCGCCGCTCTATGCGGACGGCCAGTTGCTGCTGGTGCGGGTGACGGGCGAGGAGCGCCTGCCGGCCAGGCCGCTTTCCGAAGTCAGTGGCGAGATACGCGAGAAGCTGGCGCCGCAGGCCCTCAAGCAGGCGGTGAAGAGCCTGAGCGAAGAGGCGACGCGCCAGGTGAAGGTGCAATACAGCTCGCGCTAGACGAGCCGATTGCAAAGGGCCGGCCGATAGGTGCCGGCAAAGGGAAACGGCAGGGCAGCCTGTACAACAGTGGACGGACGAACTATGGGGATGCTGGGGGGGCAGGGCAAGCGGTGCCGGTTGCTGGCGGGGCTGGCATGGCTCCTTTTGACCAGTGGCGGCCTGGCGCAGGCGGCCGAGTCCTGTCGCGCCCTGTTCACCGGCGGCCTGCAGACCCATGGCGCCGGTGGCGTCGTCTTCCAGTGGGGCGGCACGCTGCAGAACAACCCCAGCCCACTGATCGATACCCCCCGCGTGCAGAACCCCTGGGGCGCGCCCAGCTGCGGCAGCCGCGACTGCCAGGCCAGCGGCATGGCGGCCGCCGACTTCGCCGGCCTGACACTGCCCGAGATCAAGGGCGAGCATGACCTGAGCCTGGGTTACCTGGGCGTGGGCGAGGCGGGTGGCGGCGATCTCAACCGCTACCGCACCATCAGCGTCGATGGCGGCGCGACCCTGTCCTTCAACGCCCGCCACCAGGCCTACTACATCCAGCGCCTGAGCATCGGCTATGGCGCCAAGGTCACCCTGGCACCCGGGCGCTACTGGATCGGCCAACTGGACATGGCCTCCAGCAGCCAGCTGCTCATCGCCGGCGGCAACGCACGGGTGATGGTCGGCTCGTCGCTGAACCTGCCCTACCAGGCCAGCCTCAACGGCGAAGGCAGCGCCGAAGCGTTGCAGCTCTTCGTGCGCGGCAACCTGAGCCTCGAGTCGTCCGCCACCGTCGGCGCCCTGGCCTATGTGGAAGGGGATTACCGCGGGGCCTTCGCCTCGCGCCTGCGTGGCGGCCTCAACGCCCGCAATGCCGTGGTGGACACCGCCGCGCGCATCGAAACGCGCATGGACGCCATCGCCACCCTGGGCTGGAACACCCAATGCAGCGAGCGCCGTGACCTGGATGGCGACGGCGTGCTCGACCTGTTCGACGCGGACACCGATGGCGACGGCCATGACGACGAGACCGAGCGCCTGGCGGGCAGCGACCCGCGCAACGCCCAGAGCGTGCCCCAGGTGGCGCCGCCCACTCCCCAGCCGAGCCAGTGCACCGCGGCCTTCGCCAAGGGCCTGCAGAGCCACACCGCCGGCGGCCGCATCAGCTTCGGCCTCAACGCCCAGTTGCGTGACGGCGTCTCCGCCTACCTGCCGGCCAGCCGGGTCGATAGCAGCTTCGCCTCCCTCAGCCGCAGTTGCGGCACCCAGGATTGCCAGCCCAGCTACACGCCTGCGCCCGTTCCGCAACTGCCGGCCTTCCTCAAGACCGGCTCCAGCTTCAGCCAGGACCTGGGCTACGGCGCCACGCAGGTGATGGACGGCAGCCGCACCGAGTGGCGCCGGCTGAATGTCGCCGGCATGGCCACCGCGCGTTTCACCAAGCCGGGCGCCTACCGCCTGCGGGAAGTGGAAGTGGGCTACCGCGGCACCCTGGAACTGTCCGCCGGCGACTACTGGATCGAGAAGCTGACACTGGCCAGCGAGGCGCGCATCGTTCCGCGTGGCGCCGGCACCGTGCGACTGCACGTGGCGCAGAACCTCGAGCTGCCCTGGCAGGCGCGCTTCAACGCCGAGGCTTCCGGCCAGGCCCGCGACCCCTCGCAGCTGCTGGTGCTGGCCGAGGGCAACGTGGTGCTGGGCTCCAACACCACGGTGTCCGGCTTCGTCTACGCCCGGGGCAACCTGACCCAGCAGTACGCGTCCCAGCTCACCGGCGGTGCCGTGGCAGCGAACCTGAGTCTGGAAACCCAGGCCCAGGCGCGCCAGGACCTGGCCGCGCTGGGCAAGCTGGACTTCGGCCTGCTGTGCGACCTGGACGGCGACGGCATCGGCGACAACCTCGACCCGGATCGCGACGGCGACGGCATCTCCAACGATTACGAGATCCAGCTCGGCTACAACCCGGACGACAAGAACAGCACGCCGCCGGACCTGGACAAGGACGGCATCCCGGACGCCCTGGACGATGACCGTGACGGCGACGGCGTGGCCAATGCCCAGGACGCCTTCCCGGACGATCCCAAGGAAAGCCGCGACCTGGACGGCGACGGCATCGGCGACAACGCCGACACCGACCGCGACGGCGACGGCGTTTCCAACGACATCGAGATCCAGCTGGGCTTCGACCCCAACGACAAGGCCAGCACGCCGCCGGACCTGGACAAGGACGGCATCCCCGATGCGCTCGATGACGACCGCGACGGTGATGGCGTGCCCAACGCCCAGGACGCCTTCCCGGACGATCCCAAGGAGAACCGTGACCTGGACGGCGACGGCATCGGCGACAACGCCGACACCGATCGCGACGGCGACGGCATCTCCAACGACTACGAGACCCAGCTGGGCTTCGACCCCAACGACAAGGCCAGCACCCCGCCGGACAGCGACCGCGACGGCATCCCCGACGCGCTGGACTACGACCGCGATGGCGACGGCGTGGAGAACGACAAGGACGCCTTCCCGGACGACCCCAGGGAAAGCCGCGACCTCGATGGCGACGGCATCGGCGACAACGCCGACCCGGATCGCGACGGCGACGGGATTTCCAACGACTACGAGACCCAGCTGGGCTTCGACCCCAACGATAAGGCCAGTACCCCGCCGGACCTGGACAGCGACGGCATCCCGGATGCGCTGGACGACGACCGTGACGGCGACGGCGTGGTCAATGCCCAGGACGCGTTCCCGGACGATCCCAAGGAAAGCCGTGACCTCGACGGTGACGGCATCGGCGACAACGCCGACCCGGACCGCGATGGCGATGGCATCTCCAACGACTACGAAATCCAGGTCGGCACCGACCCGGACGACAAGGCCAGCGTGCCGCCGGACCTGGACAAGGACGGCATTCCCGATGCACTGGATGATGATCGTGACGGCGATGGGGTGTTGAACCCCGACGACGCCTTCCCGGACGATCCGAAGGAAAGCCGCGACCTCGACGGCGACGGCATCGGCGACAACGCCGACACCGACCGCGACGGCGACGGCATCTCCAACGACTACGAAATCCAGGTCGGCACCGACCCGGACGACAAGGCCAGCACGCCGCCGGACCTGGACAAGGACGGCATTCCGGACGCGCTGGACGATGACCGCGACGGTGACGGCGTACCCAACGCCGACGACGCCTTCCCGGACGACCCCAAGGAAAGCCGCGACCTGGACGGCGACGGCATCGGCGACAACGCCGACACCGATCGTGATGGCGACGGCATCTCCAACGACTATGAAACCCAGGTCGGTACCGACCCGGACGACAAGGCCAGCACGCCGCCGGACCTGGACAAGGACGGCATTCCGGACTCGCTGGACGATGACCGCGATGGTGACGGCGTGGCCAATGCCCAGGACGCCTTCCCGGACGACCCCAAGGAGAGCCGCGATCTGGACGGCGACGGCATCGGCGACAACGCCGACACCGATCGCGACGGCGACGGGATTTCCAACGACTACGAAACCCAGGTCGGCACCGACCCGGACGACAAGGCCAGCGTACCGCCGGACCTGGACCGCGACGGCATTCCCGATGCACTGGATGATGATCGTGACGGCGATGGGGTGTTGAACCCTGACGACGCTTTCCCGGACGACCCCAAGGAGAGCCGCGATCTGGACGGCGACGGCATCGGCGACAACGCCGACACCGATCGCGACGGCGACGGCATCTCCAACGACTACGAGACCCAGCTGGGCTTCGACCCCAACGATAAGGCCAGCGTGCCGCCGGACCTGGACAAGGACGGCATCCCGGACGCCCTGGACGACGACCGTGACGGCGATGGCGTGCCCAACGCCGATGACGCGCTGCCCGATGATCCGACCGAGACCCGTGACATGGACGGCGACGGCATCGGCGACAACGCCGACCCGGACCGTGACGGCGACGGCATCGCCAACGACATCGAGATCCAGCTGGGCTTCGACCCCAACGACAAGAACAGCACGCCGCCGGACCTGGACAAGGACGGCATCCCCGATGCGCTGGACGACGACCGCGATGGCGATGGCGTGCCCAACGCCCAGGACGCGTTCCCGGACGACCCCAAGGAAAGCCGTGACCTCGACGGCGACGGCATCGGTGACAACGCCGACACCGACCGCGACGGCGACGGCATTTCCAACGACTACGAAACCCAGGTCGGCACCGACCCGGACGACAAGGCCAGCGTGCCGCCGGACCTGGACAAGGACGGCATCCCCGACGCGCTGGACGACGACCGTGACGGTGATGGCGTGCCCAATGCCCAGGACGCCTTCCCGGACGATCCCAAGGAAAGCCGTGACCTGGACGGCGACGGCATCGGTGACAACGCCGACCCGGACCGCGACGGCGACGGGATTTCCAACGACTACGAGACCCAGGTCGGCACCGACCCGGACGACAAGGCCAGCACCCCGTCGGACCTCGACAAGGACGGCATCCCGGATGCGCTGGATGATGACCGCGACGGCGATGGCGTGCCCAACGCCCAGGACGTGTTCCCGGACGACCCCACGGAAAGCAGCGACCTCGACGGCGACAAGATCGGCGACAACGCGGATACCGACCGCGACGGCGACGGCATTTCCAACGACTACGAAACCCAACTGGGCTTCGACCCGAACGACAAGAACAGCACGCCGCCGGACCTGGACAAGGACGGCATCCCCGATGCGCTCGATGACGACCGCGACGGCGACGGCGTACCCAACGCCCAGGACGCCTTCCCGGACGATCCCAAGGAGAGCCGTGACCTCGACGGCGACGGCATCGGCGACAACGCCGACCCGGACCGCGACGGCGACGGCGTCAGTAACGACGACGAAGTGGCGGCCGGCACCAACCCGAACGACCCCACCAGCTTCCCGGATCGCCAGCCGCCGGTCGTGGCCATCGAAGGGCCCGAGGTCATCAGCGTCAACGAGGACAGCGTCACCCTGCGCGGCAGCGCCAGTGACAGCGCCTCGGGCATGGCGCGCCTGGAGTTCGCCTCCGACCGCTTCCCCGGCACCCGCTTCGCCGTCACCCTGCAAGGCAGCCAGTGGACCGCCAGCGTACCGGTGCTCGAAGGCACCAACCGGCTGACCCTGACCGCCTTCGACAAGGCCGGCAACCAGGCGAGCCTGGTACGGACGGTCGAACGCCAGCCGCTGGCCAGCGATATCGCCCTGACGGTGGATTACCCGCTGCCGGGCGCCACGGTGAAGGACGCCAGCCTGGTGGTGCGCGGCCAACTGCGCAGCGACAAGGCCGCCCAGCGCATGGAAGTCCTGGTCAATGGCCAGCCCGCCAGCCTGTCGGCCACCGGCCAGGTGACCCTGTTCGCCTTCCAGTCGGCCCCCATCACCCTGCAGGCGGGCCCCAATACCCTGACGCTCCAGGCGTGGGTGGACCAGCGCAGCATCCAGCGCAGCATCGTGGTGACCTACCAGCCGCCCCAGGCCAGCTTCAAGCCGCCGCGCTTCGACAACCTGTCGCCCGCCAACGGCAGCCTGCTGCCGGGCAATGGCTTCATGCTCGGCGGCCAGGTGTTCGCCGAGGCGGGCCTGGAACGCATCAGCGTCGCCGGGCGCAACCTGGTCCTGCGCGAGCCGGGCGCCCAGCTGTACGACCTGCGCGAGGCGCTGAACGTACCGGTGGGGCAGAACAGCTACTCCGTCGAGCTGCTGGCCCGCGATCGCAGCGGCCAGGAAACCCGCCAGACCCTCAGCTGGACGCTAGACCAGGAGCCGCCGCAGATCACCCTCGACCAGGCCCTGGTGGAGCTGCCGGCGAAGAACCGCGTCAGCGAGCAGCCCTATCCGCTCAAGGGCACCCTGCGCGAGGCCAACCTGTCGAGCTTCCAGATCAACGGCACCGACGTGACCCTGGAGCCTGGTGGCCAGGCGGGTGAGTTCCGCTTCGCCAGCCGTATCGCACTGCCCATCGGCCAGCCCGTGAGCGTGACCCTGGACGCCCGCGACCAGGCCGGCAACCAGCTGCGCCGCGAGTACAGCCTGGAGCTCTCGGCCCAGGCGGCGATCAGCTGGGTCATCCCCACCGAAGGCACCGAACTGCTCAACCTGGGCGAGCCGGTGTCCCTGCAGGTGGCTGCGCGCATCGAGGACCTCAGTGGCCTGCTGGCGCCTCGGGCCATGCTGCTGGCGGCCAATGGCGATGTGATCGCCGATGCCCCGCTGACCGGCGACACCACGCTCAAGAGCGCCACCCTGCAGATTCCGCCGCAGAGCGGCCAATACCAGTTGCTGGCGGTGCTCCAGGGCGGCAATGGCCAGGTGGTCGCGCAGAGCGCGCGGTCCATCTCCCTGGTCACCCCGCAGCAGGTGCCGGTGGCCCTGGAGCGTGTCGAGCCGGCGAACAACGCGCGCTTCGTCGAGCCCAACGGCTTCATCAGCCTCTACTTCAACCAGGCCATCGACCTGGCCAAGCTGGAGATCAAGGTCCACGAGACCGCCCACGGCATGTCCTACGTCGACCTCGACGGGCTGGGCACCAATGCGCTCAAGGCCCAGGGCTACCAGCTGGTGCGGGTCGACCGCGACCACCAGGCCGTGGTCGGCGCGCTCTCCGAGCTGCCGGGCAGCCAGGTGATCGCCTTCTATCCGGAGAAGGACCTGGCCTATGACGCCGAGGTGTCGGTTGAAGTGCGCTACGACGGCCAGGAGCTGGAGCGCCTGCGCTACCGCACCCGGCCGCTGCCGACCTTCATCTCCGGCGTGGTGCTGGACCAGCTGCAGGAGCCGGTGGCGAACATCGAAGTGCGCCTGGAAGAGCTGAACCGCAGCGTGCGCACCAACCGTGACGGCGCCTTCAACTTCGGCTTTGGCGACACTGCCGAGCAGACCATCCCCGGTGGCCAGTACCGGCTGCTGCTCAACCCGGGCTCGGGCAACCGTGGCTACGGCGCCGACAGCCGCAGCGTCACGGTCCAGGGTGGCCAGCGCAACGACTTCGGCCAGATGCAGCTGGCGCAGCTCAACACCACGCTGCCCTACGTGCCGGTGAAGGGCGGCAGCCAGCTGAGCCTGCTGGAGGGCGAGTTCAAGCTCGACCTCGGCGGCGCACGCCTGCTGTTCCCCGATGGCCGCCAGGAAGGCGACCTGCATGCGCAGATGCTGCAGTTCAGCGAGCTGCCGTACCCGGTCGAGCCGCTGGCCATGCCCTACTGGATGTACGCGCTGCAGCCCGCCGGGGTGAGCGTGCAAGGCACGCTCAGCGTCGACCTCGCTGCCCTGCGCCTGGGCAACACCCTCGACTACCTGCCGCCGGACGGCTCCTACGTGGTGATGGTGGGGCTGGACCGTGAGGCCGCGCGCATCGTCCCGGTGGGCGTCGGCGTGATCGGCAACGGCCGCATCCGCAGCCAGGGCGTGCTGGCCCAGGACAACCTCGATCTCTTCGGCTTCGCCCTGGCCGGCCTCGAAGCGCAACCCGCGCTCAAGGCATACGCCAACGGCGAGCTCAACCTGCGCCAGCTGCAGGCCGAACTCTATCGCTTGAACAAGGGCCGCTGAGGCGGCCAAGGGAATCTCTGACAGATGGATATGTTGGTCATGCCTTCCGAATCGAAACGCCGCAGCCGCGCATGGCTGGGCCTGGCGCTGGGTGCACTGCTGGCCGGCTGGACGGCCACGGCCCAGGCGTTCTTCGGCTTCGGGCTGATCCCCGGTATCTACATCCCCCAGACCTACTACAAGTTCGGGGCCGTCTACACCCGCGCCATCGTGCTCAGCCCCAACGGCAAGCCCATCTGGGTGGAATACGGCAGCGATGGCAAGGAAGCCCGCGAGATCGGCGAAGCCACCGGGCCGCTGGAGCAGGCCCAGGTGATGTCCGGCGATATCTATCGCGCCTACCTGCAGCGCCTCAAGGACGCCCGCGAACGTTATCCACAGAGCGAAGTGATGACCGCCGCCACCTATCGGGGCACGTCCTTCAAGACGGTGGATGGCAAGGCCATCGACAAGCCCAGCCTGAGCCCGAGCAGCCTGACCGTGCTGGTGCGGGGCGAGAAGGAACGCTTCAGCACCAAGGGCGATGAACTGCTGCTGTTGCAGATGCCCATCGACAGCAACGTCACGCCGTCTTCCAGCAGCAAGGCGCTGCTGCTGTCCAAGGAAGGGCAGATCCTCCACCAGGGCAGCAACAGCATCGGCTTTCGCGCGGGCTTCTTCGGCAAGGACGGCAAGGTCGACGACAAGAACACCCGCGACCGCGACGCCAAGATCTACGGCCCGCTACCGGGCGTGGGCGTCACCCTGGGCAGCCACGTCACCGGCGGCTATGCCCTGACGGACGACGACGGCAAGTACAGGATGAACTACTTCCTGCCGCCTTGCCCCGGGTTCTTCTTCGAGTACACCACCCCGGCCTACCTGGAGCTCTACTACAAGCGCTTCAACCCCCGGGGCAGCTCCAACATGCCCTACTACCTGACCCGGCCGGACTACGACACCTGCAACGGCATGGGCCTGTGGAGCCTGGACGCCGCGATGGTCGTCCTCACCGCCGCGACACCCATGAAGCAGGCGATGGACTTCCCCATCGACCTGATGGTGCTGGACGGTTCGGCGCAGTTCGGTGGCGGTGTGAAGCTTGGCGACAAGACCGCCTACAGCGACAAGACCGGCAAGCGTGACAACTATCTCCAGGAGAAGTACGACTTCGATGGCGATGGCAAACCAGACTGGGTGGTGCCCGGCAAGAAGGTGACCAAGGAGGTCGAGGGCAAGCAGAAGGAGGTCTTCGTCAAGACCTCTCTGAAAGAAGCCGAGCTACAGGGGATCTATATCTCCAGCCGCTTCGATGCGGTCCCGGAGAATACCGAGAAGACGGGCCCCGACTTCACTCGTTTGATCGACGTCGCCCCCGACATGGAGAACCGTGGCCTGCTGGAAAGCATCAGCAAGGACGACCTGAAGGACACGGACATCTACGTGTTCCGCGAATCCAACGGCCAGCTCGTGGCCGAGCGGCGCGGGCTGCACGAGGACGAGCTGTACAAGAACTACTCCGGCGTCGACGAGAAGTCCGGCAGCTTCCGCTACACCATCCAGCTGCGTGGCTCGAAGGAGAACAATTACGCGATCGTCGGCCGCACCGGCGAGGCGGCCTTCAGCAAGTGGCAGAGCGCCGGCGGCTTCAAGGAGGAATTCCAGAAGCGCGCGGCCAACCACCTCAAGGCTGGCGAGACGGTGCGCATCATCGCCATCAACCGGCCGACCGGATACATGGGCAGCACCAAGGTTCAGCTGCAGTCGGCTATAGCCAGTGGCAACCTGCTGAATTTCGCTAGTCAGCGCATCGAACTCTCTCCGCCAAACCTGAAGGTCTGGGCCGAGCGCAAGACCAAGATCGAAAAGGGCATTACCAAAGGGAAGGAACAGAAGAACCTGATCGGCAACGAGGGAGCGGGTCTGGGCAGCGACATCAGCATTGCCATTTATACCGATTGGCGAGATATCGATGGGGGTGCCCTGCCGGAAGAGTTGGCCGATTACGGTTTTACCGGGCGGATGGCCAAGATAGTCGCGGCGAACCAATTGGCGCCGGTTGGAGCCAACAACCTGTCCCAATTCAAGATCAAGCCTGGGCAACAGGTTCAAATCATCCAGCTACCGGAAAAGGTTCTGGCAAAACAACATCTCTATCTTCAGGTAACCGGGCAGCCGGAGAACCGTAATCCCGATTTCTCATCCAAGGGGCAAGCGAGCGGAATTCTCAAATACCGACCGACTCACTACGTACCGGTCCGTGTGCCGTTGCACGATGAGGAAGGCAGCGAGTTGTCTCGCCAAGCGTGGCGCAAGGCGAAGAAAGAACAGCCAGAAGCCGATCTGAAACAGCCGGAGCCCATTTACAACTGGAGCTACAGGCCGGAACTCCAGTTCAGCCTCTACGACCTCAACGTCGAATCGATCCGACGCCAGACCTACCAGAATGTCGAGGTAGATGTTCTGTCCAAGGAAAACCCCGTTATCACGAGCAGTGATAACTACGTGAAGATTCTGTATGACCTGCTGCAGTCCAATCTTGAGCAGTTGGGCACTTGGGAAACGGAGCGTGGCAGGGAGTTGGTACTCGCCTTCGGCGAACAAGAGATCAAAGCGAAGATTGGTGAGGATAAAACCATCACCTTCGACAACATCGCCCACTTGGGAAAACTTGATCCTGATGACTTCCTGAATTTGCGTCTTTTCGCGAACCACGACTCAGGGAACGTGTTGTGGAAATGGGCATTCGAGTATTTCAAGATCGATACCCAGATGGCAGATATCGATGCATCGGCAGCCGAGAAGATATTTGTCAGTGCGGATGACCCGCAAATCGATCTACAGGCGATTCTCGTGGGGTACGCGAATCGTGAGGAAGAAAAGAAAACACCATTGACCGCCAATTGGTCGGTTGAAGGAGATGGTTTCCTTTCTACCTATCGGGAAGGCGGAAACCTTACCGGCACCTTCTTCAACACACTGCGCATGTCCCCCGGAGCAGGAGCCAAGGCCGTGGTGAAAGCCCGCCTTGGTGATGATGAGGAAACGACTGCCCGACTCACGACCGTTGAGGTTGTGCCGGGAGCGCCCAAGACCGTATTCGTTGACCTGGAAGGAACGGTTTCGCAGCTGGGGATTGGCGCTCTGAACGTCAAGGTCACGGCTTATGACAAGAACTTCAACCGCGTGGGAGATGAGACGGGGGTCGACTTCTCGGTCGATGGTGACTCGACACTCACATCCAACAGCTCCTACACCCTGGGTGGGTCGGCGACAACTCAGATCAAGGGTGGCATAGAGCCTGGCACCTACAACCTGAAGGTAAGGGTCGGTGCGATAACGGTCGAAAAGACGTTCGAGGTTCATCCGCTGAAGCTCGAATTCGCCAATGTGCCTCCCAAGGCAACGTTGAACTCGACGGTCAATTTCTCGATCAAGGCCACTGATATCCAGAACGTACCCGCCACGGGTGTGGCGATCAGTGTTTTCACCAACGCGGGTTTTTTCAACAAGGCGAGCCTGATCACTGGAGGAGATGGTATCGCGCAGGCCCAGTTCTTTACCGGCTTTGATGCGACTACGGCGGAAATCTACGCCCGTACCGGTTTTACGCCTTCGCAGAAACAGATGATCGTGATCGCGCCACCGCCTCCCCAGCCGGGGGTAGGTGGCGGTGTCAATGTGAAGCGCAACCTGATCCTCGGGGAGGCAGTCGCTACCGATAAGGTGGAGATCGATCGGGGGGACGGCGTCGTACTGCGCATGCCTTATCGCAAGAGTGGGCAGATCGATTTGACCGGGACGAAAAACGAAACAGTCAGCGTGGAACTGGGCTCCATCACTGACCCGAACCGTCAGCCGCTCATTGCGCTCATGATGTTGGACATCGATACGGAGGCTGTCACGCAGCCGGATGGCGACATCATCTTCAAGCAATATGCCATCGATTCTCTGGGGCTTCGTCGTCCCGATGCAGAGAATATCGAGCTGAGTAGCGACGGCCCCTACGCCGGTGAAGGGGGCAGTTACTCCTTCAAAGAAGACAGCGTCATCAGGGCCCCTGGTGATCCGAAGCTGAACCCAGGGGCTATCGGTGTTCGGTTTGACGTTCGTCTGGAAAAACATGGCGTTCTGTTGCGGCACGGCCCGCTCGAGATCAGTTCTTCCAGTTCCGGGCTGCAGGCCCAGCTGACGATAGACGGACGAACCGAGGTAGTGACCGGCCCGGCGCTGGAGATCGGTGCGTGGAGCTCGGTCGGGGTGCAGTTCAAGGATGGGCAGCTCTCCCTGGCAGTCAACAATCAGTTGGCGGGCACTCGATTGATCAGTGGTGCTCCGGTCTATGGCATGAGCCGCCTGACCATCGGCGGCTTTGTGGGCCTGATGCGAGCTTTCAAGTGGTATGACAGTTCAAGCCGACCACTCCTGACGTTCGAGGACGGGCAGACGAAAGCGGATGTGCGAATGCCCGAGCAGGGTTCGTCGGTTCTGACCTATGTAAGTACCGACGAATTCAACAAGGCACAGTCTGGTTCGAATCAATCTATAAACCGGGTAGTCGTGCAGTTTGGGGCGCAGCTGCAGTACGTGAACGTCATGGGTGTGGAGGCCTATAAAGAGCTTTCACTCAACTACCTGAATACAGCCTATCAAGGTAGTGAGGTTCCGCCCATCGACTACGACGCGATGGCGATGAACCTCAATGGAACCTCTTCCGGGAATTTCTTCATCCCGGCGGCGTATGCATTCAGTCTGACGGATGTAGTGGACTCTGCTGTAGATGGGCTGATCTTCTTGGGCAATATGGCGTTTCCATTTGAGGATATAAAAATCGTCTATGACCAGATCAATTATTACATCGCCAAGGATTGGGCGAACTTCAGTGTCGAGACGCTTGCGTTTGCCAGCCTGAACGTCATTACGGGGCTTCCAATCGGCCCAACGAGACTGCTGAAACCTGTCGTCAAAGTGCTGCAGCTGTTCTACAAGTACTTGGGTAAGCGCCCCAAGGCGATCAAAGCAATGATCAGTGTCATGGAGGACCTCATTATCAAGGCCAAATCAGGAAAGTTTGATAGGGTCACCGCACTGGTGCCCTATTTCCTGACCGTGGCCGAGCTGATGAGGATGGATACGGATTCCATCACCTACATGGTCAATAGCATTGACGGCCTCGATGACATTCTTGCGTGGGTGGACTATCTCAGTTTGCCTGCAGAAGGTTGGGAGGGTACGGGTGCGCCTCCAGAAGTGGAACTATTTGGGTGGATGCCTCTGCCAGACAGCACCCAGCCTTATGCGCAGCTGATGCCTTATGAGCAGGTATCTCCTGTCAACATAAGTTTCTTCCAGATGGCTTACGCCGCGGCGCCAAAGATCAAGCCGAAGCGCTTGCCCGGCGAGGCGTTGTCACCCGTCATGAAGCAGATCAAGGAGGCGCTTGGCGACGATCCGAAGCCCTTGGTCGAAATGATGAAGACTGTCAGCAAGGTCATGCGTGAAGGCGGCGCTCCCGCATTGCGTAAATTTGTCTTCGACAAGCAATTCTTCATGGGGGCTCTGACTTTAGGGCAGCGTGGTAGTCAGAATGCCCTGCGCAATATTGTGAGGGGGTTCAAGGGCATGCGTGTGCACCCCATGTTGCTATTGGCATCCATCGCCTATATCGAGGAAGAGGCTGCCAAGGGGAAACTGGTCGGCAAGAAGGCGCTGGTGGAGAAGATTCGGGGCAAATACGTAATGAGCTTGGCCAGTTTGTCGGGTTATGAGTCTCTGATGGAGGAAAATCCTGCACTGGACGTAATGACGCCTATCGGCATGCATAACGGTGCTCAGGGCGCAACGTTCCAGATTCTGGTGACAGCCTACTATTTGGCAACGGATCAGCTAGTGGATATAGAAGTTCCGAGGATCGTCAGGCTGTTCACCAACAAGAAAAACCAGGATGCAAACAAGGAAGTATTCCGAGCGTTACGCTACGTTGACATCATGACCAAGGATGAGGGTTGGGTGGAGCTGAAGTCATTAAGGCGCTCTTACAAGGATCCGCGCGATCTGCTGTATACGAAAGCGTTGGATCTATGGAATATAACCAGCGATAAGTCCTATTCAGGAAATGGTGAGCTGACAGATCAAGAACTGAAGCCAACAACCAAGTACCATAAGCAGTTCAGTCTTGACCGTATTGCAAAGAACATTGGGGCCATCACCACCAAGGGCGACGGAGGGAAACGTGTCGATATTGGCTCGGTGAAGTGGTGGTTCCATGAGTTTGATGTTCCTACTCGTAAGTCGACCAGTGGTAGCCGGGAGCAGAGCCCTGAAATAGATAACGGGGCTGGTGGGATTCCTGACCGTTTGATGACCTACCCCATGCCAGGTGGCAATAAGGCCCTGAAGTATAGCTATGGCAAAAAATGGCAGCCGAGTACAAGCGGTGGTGTTGTAGCGTCTTTCGATGCCAAGAACCTTGTTTTTGATGCGCTCAAGCGTGCAGCTGCCTTACCCAAAGGCGTAAAAGATGCCGCAGAGTTCGATATAAAAGATGATTGAGAGTAGGACCACGTATGAACCGTGAAGAGCTTTGGGCCCGACTTGAACGTGCCGATTATTTTGATTGGTGCAGCGCAGGTGAAGTTGAGCGGCTGCGGGCGCTCTATTTCGACGGCGTTGTAGAGGAAGACGCGCCCGATTTTCTAAAAGTCAGAGAGCTTTTTTGGCATCCGGAGCAGAGTCAGGCTCGGTGGTTTTCGATCTTGGAGCAGCGCAAGCGGTTTCGAGATGATGATGGCAACGAGCATGTATCCGAATCGCTGGGCAAGGAGTACACGCAGGCGTGCCTCGATACCCTTTTGCTGACTGATTTCCTGTATGTGGGGTTGGCCATCGAGCAGCAGCTCGAGTTGCTTGAATTCTTGGAATTTGAAAAAAATTGCAGTCTTCGTGGTGCTTATTTCGAAGCATGGATTAGCGGCGTACTGGCGTGGTTGAAATCTCAAAACCGGGAAGCTTGGGATGCTGCCTGTTTTGATGAGAGTAAATTCGCCTCGTCTTGGGGCTTCTTCTATAGATTTATTGGAAAGTCTCCTTTGGTGCTGCAAGGCAAGCGAATAGGCTTTGCTGAGCAAGTGGGCGTGTGGAGCGGCTCTTTTTCGCAGCATTTTTTAAGCTCTATGAAAGAGCTGATGCTTATGGCTGACAAGGGGAAGTTCCCTCGCCGACCTGATATCAATATTGAAACCCGTGCCCGTTTCCTGAGTGACTTCAAGAACGATCTAGAAACAGGCAGCGCTCCTAAGTTGCTGCTCGACATCTGGGCCTTGGTCAAGAACTGAAATGGCTACTCCTTACTTCATAAGCATCAGTGGCAACGCAACGTCGGACCGTTATCCGATCATTCTTGCGCTACTGGAACAGGCGGCTGCAGGGATGGAGCTCCAGCAGCTGGAAAGTGCTTTCGCCGGGCTGGATGAATACGCCTTGGAATGCTTCCAGCCCCTTGCCAAGTACGCTCTCTTCTTCAGCTCCTTCAGGAGAGCTGCGGTTGCGGATGGACGTTTCACCTGGGCCTGGGAGATGGAGGCGCATGGCGACACCTTCCTGGAAGACATGCTCCAGTTGCTCGATGTGGTAGGGCTTGAGGATCTCGAGGGAGAATCACAGGGGGATGAAGAGGTCTATCGTTGCAATGTCACAGACGAGGCCATCGAGTGTGAGTATCACGAGCTGATCGAATAGGCTCCGCACACCCAGTCTTACAGTTGGCTTGTAGCCTGTGCAGGCGCGCCATTCGTCGCGCCATCTCCCGGCATCGGAACCACCCCACATTCCTCGCTTTCCCGCCCATTCCCGGGCACTTCATCTGTGATTTAATTGCACCGTGCCATCGCTCCCCGCCCGGGGGGCGGTGGCTCTCTAGGCTTTGGCAGGCCGGGACTCCGCCTGCTGTCCGTCGGCCTCCAACGCAATGGATTCTGCGATGCCCAGCGCCAGCCCTCTCGATCCCGTCGACTCCCCTGCCGAGGCCGTCAGCCTGCGTCGGTTGCCGTTCGCCTATGCCAAGCGCCACGGCGTGCTGGTCCAGGTCGGGGTGGATGGGGCGCGGCTGGTGTACCGACCGGGCACGGCCTTGGCGGCGGTGGGGGAGGCGTTGCGTTTCGTCGGGCGGCCCCTGGCGTTCCAGGAGCTGGACGCGGCGACATTCGATGCCGCGCTGAGCCTGGCCTACCAGCATGATTCCTCGGCCGCCATGCAGATGGTGGAGGGCCTGGGCGATGAGCTCGACCTCGCCAGCCTGGCCGAACGGGTGCCGGAAACCGAAGACCTGATGGAGCAGGAGGACGATGCGCCGATCATCCGCCTGATCAACGCCATCCTCGGCGAGGCCATCAAGGAGAACGCTTCCGACATCCATGTCGAGACCTTCGAGAAGCGCCTCGTGGTGCGCTTCCGCATCGACGGCATCCTCCGCGAGATGGTGCAGCCCCGGCGTGAGCTGGCGGCGCTGCTGGTGTCGCGGATCAAGGTCATGGCCAAGCTGGATATCGCCGAGAAGCGTGTGCCCCAGGACGGCCGAATCTCCCTGCGCGTGGCCGGGCGTGAAGTGGACATCCGCGTCTCCACGCTGCCGTCGGCCAACGGCGAGCGCGTGGTATTGCGCCTGCTGGACAAGCAGGCCGGGCGCCTGACCCTGCAGCATCTGGGCATGAGTGCGCGCGACCGCTCGCAGATGGAGGAGACCGTGCGCAAGCCCCACGGCATCCTGCTGGTCACCGGCCCCACCGGCTCGGGCAAGACCACCACCCTCTACGCCAGCCTGGTGACGCTGAACAACGGCACCCGCAACATCCTCACGGTGGAAGACCCCATCGAATACAACCTCGAAGGCATCGGCCAGACCCAGGTCAACGCCAAGGTCGACATGACCTTCGCCCGGGGCTTGCGCGCCATCCTGCGCCAGGACCCGGACGTGGTGATGGTCGGTGAGATCCGCGACCGCGAGACCGCCGAGATCGCCGTGCAGGCCTCCCTCACCGGTCACCTGGTGCTGTCCACCCTGCACACCAACAGTGCCATCGGCGCCATCACCCGCCTGGTGGACATGGGCGTCGAGCCCTTCCTGCTGTCGTCCTCCCTGCTCGGCGTGCTCGCCCAGCGCCTGGTGCGCGTGCTCTGTTCCCACTGCAAGGAGCCCTACCAGGCGGACGCCGCCGAGTGCGGCGTGCTGGGGCTCGACCCGGCGCAGCCGCCGACGCTCCACCGCGCGCGGGGCTGCGCCGAATGCAACCAGTCCGGCTACCGCAGCCGCACCGGCATCTACGAACTGGTGGTCTTCGACGACCACATGCGCACCCTGGTCCACAACGGCGCCTCCGAACAGGAGATGACCCGCCACGCCCGCACCAGCGGCCCCAGCATCCGCGATGACGGCCGGCGCAAGATCCTCGAAGGCGTGACCACGGTGGAAGAAGTGCTGCGCGTGACCCGGGAAGAATAAATGGCTGCCTTCGAATACATCGCCCTGGACAGCCGGGGCCAGCAGAAGAAGGGCGTGATGGAGGGCGACAGCGCCCGCCAGGTGCGCCAGCTGCTGCGCGACCGCCAGCTCGCCCCGCTGGATGTGAAACCCACCCGCACCCGCCAGGAATCGGTGGGCAGCCGTTGGAGTTTCCAGCGCGGGCTCTCGGCCATGGAACTGGCCCTGCTCACCCGGCAGATGGCCACCCTGGTGCAGGCCGCCATGCCCATCGAGGAGGCGCTCGGTGCCGTCGCCGCGCAGAGCGAGAGCGGCCGGGTCAAGGCCATGATGCTGGCGGTGCGTTCCAAGGTGCTCGAAGGCCACAGCCTGGCCGGTGCCCTCAAGGAATTCCCCAGTGCCTTCCCCGACCTGTACCGCGCCACGGTCGCGGCGGGGGAGCACGCCGGCCACCTCGGCCCGGTGCTGGAGCAGTTGGCCGACTACACCGAGCAACGCCAGCAATCGCGGCAGAAGGTCCAGCTCGCGCTGCTCTACCCGGTGATCCTGATGTGCGCTTCCCTCGGCATCGTCGGCTTCCTGCTGGGCTACGTGGTGCCCGACGTGGTCAAGGTCTTCGTCAACACCGGGCAGGAGCTGCCGGCCCTGACCCGTGGCCTGATCGCCGCCAGCGAGGTGGTCAAGCACTGGGGCTGGCTGATCCTGCTGCTGGCGGTGGCCGGCATCAGCGCGCTCAAGGCGTCGCTGCGCAGGGACGCTGCGCGCCTGCGCTTCCACGTCATCCTGCTGCGCATCCCGCTGGTGGGGCGCCTGGTGCGCGCCACCGACACCGCGCGCTTCGCCTCCACCCTGGCCATCCTCACCAAGAGCGGCGTGCCGCTGGTGGAGGCGCTGAGCATCGCCGCCCAGGTGGTGGCCAACCGCGCCATCCGCGCCAAGGTGGAAGTGGCGGCGCAGAAGGTGCGCGAAGGCAGCAGCCTGACCCGCGCCCTGGAGCAGACCGGCGAGTTCCCCGCGATGATGCTGCACATGATCGCCAGCGGCGAGAAGTCCGGCGAGCTGGACCAGATGATGGCCCGCACCGCGCGCAACCAGGAGAACGACCTGGCCGCCCGCATCGCCATGCTGGTGGGGCTGTTCGAGCCCTTCATGCTGGTGTTCATGGGCGCGGTGGTGCTGGTCATCGTCCTCGCCATCCTCCTGCCCATCCTTTCCCTCAACCAGCTCGTGGGGTAACCGCGTGAAAACAGGCCGTACGCAAGCAGGCTTCACCCTCATCGAAATCATGGTGGTGGTGGTCATCCTCGGCATCCTCGCCGCCCTGGTGGTGCCCCAGGTGATGAACCGCCCGGACCAGGCCAAGGTCACCGTCGCCAAAGGCGACATCAAGGCCATCGGTGCCTCGCTGGACATGTACAAGCTCGACAACTTCGCCTACCCCAGCACCCAGCAGGGCCTGGAGGCATTGGTGAAGAAGCCCAGCGGTAACCCGCAGCCGAAGAACTGGAACAAGGACGGCTACCTCAAGCGCCTGCCGGTGGATGCCTGGGGCAACCCGTACCAGTACCTGTCCCCGGGCACCAAGGGCGCCTACGACCTGTACTCCTTCGGCGCCGACGGCAAGGAAGGCGGCACCGACGCCGATGCCGACATCGGTAACTGGGACAACTGATGGAGCGCGAGCGCGGCTTCACCCTGATCGAGCTGCTGGTGGTCCTGGTGATCATCGGCTGCCTGGTCAGCGTGGCCGTGCTCGCCAACGGCAATGCCAGCAGCGGCCGCGAGCTGCGTGACGAAGCCGAGCGCCTGGCGGCGACGATCGCCATCCTCGCCGACGAAGCGGTGCTGGACGGCCGCGAGTACGGCTTGCTGGTGACGGCCGAAAGCTACCGCGTGCTGGCCTACGACAACGCCTCCGGCACCTGGGCCGACGACGCCACCCGCCCGGAGCGACGCCCCGCCGCCTGGATGCGCCTGAGCCTGGAGCTGGAAGGGGAGGCCCTCAAGCTGCCGGAGCCCAAGGCCAGGGAAGAGAGCCGCCCCGGCCTGGCCAAGGACGTGCCCGAGCAGGATACGCGCAAGGAAAAGCCCGTGCCCCAGGTGCTGATCCTCTCCAGCGGCGAGCTCACGCCCTTCAGCCTGCGCCTGGAAGAGCGCCGCGCCGACGGCAACGCCTATGCCCTGGCCAGCGACGGCTACCAGCTGCCCAGCGCCGAGCAGGCCAAGGAGCGATGAGCATGCGCCGCGCCCGTGGCTTCACCCTGCTGGAAGTGCTGATCGCCCTGGCCATCTTCGCCACGGTCGCCGCCTCGGTGCTGACCGCCGCCAGCCGCAGCCTGATCGTCGCCGGGCAGCTGGAAGACAAGACCCTGGCCGGCTGGATCGCCGACAACCGCATCACCGAATTGCAGATCAAGCTGCCCACCCCGGGCGAGGGGCGCGAGGACAAGGTGCTGGAATATGGCGGCCGCCAGTGGGAGACCCACAGCGAGATCGAGGCCACCAGCGACAAGGGTCTGCGCCGCGTCACCGTCTGGGTGGCACCCAAGCCCGAGCGCGGCGGCGGTGCGCCGGTCAAGGAACGCTCCGTGTTCAGCCTCACCGGCTTCCTGGCGGTGCGTGGATGAGCCGGCAACGCGGTTTCACTCTGCTGGAAGTGATGATCGCCATCGCCATCTTCGCCCTGCTCGGCCTCGGCACCTACCGCATGCTGGCGACGGTGATGAAGGCCGACGAGGTGACCCGCGAGCACGAGAAATCCCTACGCGAACTGGGCCGTGCCTTCGCCTCCATCGACCGTGACCTGGGCCAGGCGCTGCCCCGTGTGGTGCGCGACGCCTATGGCGACGAGCGCGGCGCCCTGGTCGGCGAGCTGGGCGCCACCGACGGCACCGCCGCCCTGGAATTCAGCCGTGCCGGCTGGCGCAACCCCCTGGGCAGCAGCCGCTCGCAGTTGCAGCGGGTGCGCTGGCGCCTGGCCGGCTCGACCCTGGAGCGCGTCTACTGGTCCGTGCTCGACCAGGCCGTGGACAGCCCGCCGAGGGTGCAGAAGGTGCTCGAAGGCGTCAGCTCCGTGGAGCTGCGCTACCTCGACGACAAGGGCCAGTGGCAGGAACAGTGGCCGCCGAGCCTGGGCGATTCCGACCCGGCCAAGGCACGCGGGCGCCTGCCCGTGGCGGTCGAACTCAAGCTGGAGCACCGCCACTACGGCGGGCTGACCCGGCTCTACCGGTTGCCGGAAATGGGCGTCGAAGAGCAGCCCAGCGACGGCGGTACCCCCCCCGACGACGACAGGAAACCGACCCCCGAACCCAAGCCGGACGCCGGCAAGGAGAAGGGCGCATGACCCGCCAGCGGGGCGTCGCCCTGGTCACCGTGCTGCTGGTGGTCTCCATCGTCACCGTCATCTGCGCGGGGCTCATCCTCCGTCAGCAGCTGTCGATCCGTGGCGCCGCCAACCGCATCGCCATCCAGCAGGCCTGGCACTACGCCCTGGGCGGCGAGGCCCTGGGCCAGTCGGTGCTGCTGCGTGACCTGAAGAAGCCGGGCAGCGACCCGCGCGCACCCATCGACCACCCCCTGGAGGACTGGGCCCGGCCGCTGCCGGTATTCCCCATCGACCAGGGCGAGATCGGCGTGCACATCGAAGACCTGGCCGGGCGCTTCAACCTCAACAGCCTGGTGCAGGGCGACAAGGTGGACAAGCTCTCCGTCGAGCGCTTCAACCGCCTGCTGCTGCGCCTGAAGATCGAAAAGCCCTACGCCGACCGCCTGGTGGACTGGCTGGACAAGGACCAGGAGCCCAGCGGCGAATACGGCGCCGAGGACAACCAGTACCTGCTCGCCCAACCCCCCTATCGCACCGCCGGCCGCGAGCTGCAGGACGTCTCCGAACTGCGCCTGCTGCTGGACATGAGCGAGGAGGATTACCGCCTGCTCGCCCCCTGGGTCTCCACGCTGCCGGCCAAGGTGCCGCTCAACGTCAACACCGCCAGCCCCCTGGTGCTCTCCTGCCTCGCCGACAACCTCGACCCGGCCGCCGCCCAGTCGCTGCTCAGCGGGCGTGGGCGTGAAGGCTACCCGGACATCCGCGCCTTCCTCGACCAGCCGGCCATGGCCGGCACCGGCGTGCGCGCGGCGGGCCTGGGGGTGGGCAGCGCCTATTTCCAGGTGCGCAGCGAAGTGCGCCTGGGCGAGCGCAAGGTGGTGTTGCTCAGCACCCTGCAGCGCGACCCGAAGGGCGTGGTCCGCGTGCTCAAGCGTGATCTCGGGCAGCCGGGCTACCTGGCCCAGGCGCCCCTCGAACCACAGGAAGAATGATCATGGATTGCCTGTTCATCCCGCCCTCCGGCGGGGCGGTCCTCGGCCCCGCGTGTCAGGTGCACTGGCAGGAGGCGACCGGAGAAGGCCACAGCCTGCCGCTGGCCGAATGCGCCGCGCTGCTGCAGGGGCGGCCGGTGGCGCTGGTGCTGCCCATGGAGGCGGCCAGTGCCTTCGTGGTGGGCCTGCCGACGCAGAAGGCGCGGCTGATGCACCAGGCGCTGCCCTATGCGGTGGAGGAAATGCTCGCCGAGGATGTCGAGCTGTTCCACCTGGCCCTGGGTGCCCAGTTGGCCGATGGCCGCTACCCGGTGCTGGTGCTGCGCCGTGCCCAGTTGGCCGCCTGGCTGGAGGAGCTGGAAGACTTCGGCGTGAAGGTCGCCGCCATCCATATGGACGCGGACCTGCTGCCCCGCGACGGCGAACAGCTGCTGGTGATCGGCGAGCGCGCCTTGCTGGGCGGCGCCTGCGAGACGCGCCTGGCCTTCCCCTTCGCGCACTGGCCGGCCCTCGGCGCCCTGTGCGCGGCGGATACCCAGCCACGTGAAGAGGCCGAGCCCTACCGCCTGCTGGCGGCCGGTCGCGCCGGCGCCATCGATCTCGCCCAGGGCGAGTTCGCGCCGCGCAGCGAGAACCGCGCCTGGACGGTGTGGCGCCCGTTCGCGGCCCTGGCCGGTGTCGCCGTGGTGCTGTTGCTCGCCTTCAACCTGTTGCAGGCCTGGTTGCTGGAGCGCAGTGGCGATGCCTATTTGGAATCCAGCCACGCGCTCTATCGCCAGCTGTTCCCCGAGGACAAGCGCATCGTCAACCTCAAGGCCCAGTTCGCCGAACACCTGAGCCAGGGCACCCGCGCGCAGGGCGGCTTCATCAGCCTGCTGGACCAGGCTTCCAGCGCCATCGCCGAGGCCCGGTCGGCGCTGACGGTGACCAACGTCGACTACAGCCAGACCCGGGGCGACCTGGCGCTGCAGGTCCGCGCCAAGGATTTCGCCGACCTGGAGAAGCTGCGCAAGCGCCTGGTCAAGGCTGGCCTCAGCGTGCAGCTGGGTTCGGCCAGCCGTGAGGAAGGGGGCGTGACCGCCCGCGTGGTACTGGGAGGTGGCGCATGAACGCCCTGACGGACATCCGCACGCGCCTGCGCGAAGGGCTGGAGCAATCCCCCCTGTGGCAGCGCTGGCAGCACCTGCCGCCGCGTGATCGCCTGGCCCTGCAACTGCTGGGTGGTTTCCTCGCCCTGGCGCTGTTCTACCTGGCGGTCTGGTCGCCGGTGGCCGCCCGGGTCGAGCGCGCCCGTACTTACCAGCAACAGCAGCAGGCGCTGTTCACCTACATCCAGGCCAACGCCGGGCAGGCCCGCCGCCAGGCCGCCAGCGCCCAGGTGGAGCTCGCCCCCGACCAGCTGCAGGGCCTGGTCACCAGCACCGCGCAGAAGCAGGGGCTGACCCTGGAACGCTTCGACAACGAAGGCAACGGCGGCCTGCTGGTCACCCTGACCCAGGCCTCGTTCGAATCGATGCTGAAGTGGCTGGCCGAGCTGGGCAAGCGCGGCGTCATCCTCACCGAGGCCAGCCTCGACAAGGTGGCCATCGGCAAGGTGGATGCGCGGCTCACGCTGATGGTGGCGGGGCAGGGTGGTTGAGGGTGGTGGCCGGGCGGAGCGTTCAGCGACGCGGCTCCCACCGGGTAGGGAGCGGAACATCGGCAAGCATGCCCAAACCATCCTTGCTGATGGAGAGCTGGCTGAAGAGGCAGTTGCAAACCAGACGCTTACAACGGCCTTCGATGGCAAGGGCTACCTTCGAGAGGGCGTTGTGGGTTGTCGGGTCGTCGTACTGCCATTGCCGCGTAGCTGAGCATTCATAGCCGCTGACGGTCTTCCTGCCACCCCACTCGGTGTTGCGCACACAACTGCGGTGATGAGGTTGCAAGTGCGTCCCGAGCGCTGTGTTGTCGTGGCTATGCTCGTGGCGCCCACCAGTCAGTTCCCCGCCGACACCCCACGGTCGATCGCCATATCGGCCCCGGTGATCGAGGCGGCGGCCGGCTGGCAGAGGAAGTAGGCCAGCTCGGCCACTTCGGCCGGTTGTATGAAGCGCGCGTCGGCGCCTTGCGGGTACTTGGCCAGCAGTTCGCGGTAGTAGCCCTGTGGATCGCCGTTGCCGTAGCGCTGCGCCTGGAACTTCAGCATCGGCGTCTCGATGTCGCCCGGGGAGACCGCATTGCAGCGCACGCCATCGGGCGCGAGGTCCAGCGCCAGGGTCTTGGTCAGCAGCGTGACGCCGCCCTTGCTCGCGCAGTAGGCGGCGGCGTTGCGGTTGCCCTGGCGCCCGGCGTCGCTGGAGATGTTGACGATGCTGCCCCGGCTCTGGCGCAGCGCCGGGATGGCCGCTGCGCACATGAAGAAGGTGCCTTTCAGGTTGACGTCCAGGACCAGGTCGAAATCCTCTTCCGAGCAGGTTTCGACCGGCCCTTCGCGCCACACGCCTGCTGCATTTATCAGTCCGTCCAGCTGGCCGGTCGCCGCGATGACGGCCTCGACGACCTCGCGGCAGGCGCTGGGTTGGCGGATGTCCACGGCCAGGTGGCCGGCCAGGGGCTGCTCGCTGGCCAGGGCCTGGAGTGAGGGAGCGTTCTGGTCAGTGGCGAACACACGCCAGCCGCCCTGGATGAATCGTTCCACCAACGCGCGGCCGACGCCGCCGGCGGCACCGGTGATCAGGACTACAGGATTCATGGGCTGTTCTCTCGCATGGCTAAGGGCTGCGCTCAGGGCGCCTTGTTTTCCACGAGGCAGTTGCCGCCGTCGACCACCAGCACTTCGCCGGTGATGTAGCTGGCCTCGGGCGAGGCGAGAAAGGCCACGGCTGCGGCGATTTCCTCGGGGCGGCCGGCCCGGCCGATGGGGACGAACTGCGCCGCATGCTGCTCTTCGGGCGTGCTCGAGGCGGTGGCGATCCACCCCGGGGCCACCGAGTTGACGGTGATGCCCTCCCGCGCGACTTCCAGCGCCAGCCCCATGTTCATCCCCAGCATCCCGGCCTTGGCCGCGCTGTAGGCGGCCTCGCCCGGGTTGCTGCCGCGGGTCCCGGTGGTGGAGCTGATGTTGACGATGCGGCCGTAGCGACGGGCGCGCATGCCCGGCAGCACGCCCCGGGTCAGCAGGAAGGCGGTGGTGAGGTTGCGCGCGAGCGACAGGTTCCACATCTCCAGGCTCATGCCCGCCACCTCGGCGAAGGGTTCCGGGCTGCCCTGCATCGCCATGCCGGCGTTGTTCACCAGGATGTCGATGCGTCCCCATTGCGCCTGCGCCCAGGCGAGAAGTTCGTGCACGGCGGCTTCGTCGGTGAGGTCCGCTGCCTGCCCCTGCGCGTCGAACCCTTCCGCGCGCAACTCGGTCACCCGCTCGGCGATGCGCGCGCTGCTGGCGGTGACGATCAGCTTCGCGCCGGCACGCCCCAGGCGCCGCGCGATGGCCATGCCGATCCCCGATTCGCTGCCGGCCCCGCTGACCAGGGCTACCTGGCCCATCAATACTGGTTCGGACATGGTTTTTCTCCCGCATGGCTGTCTTGAGCTGGAAGCTAAAGGCGTTTAGCTGATAGAAAAAGACAACCGTTATCAGCAGAACTGACAACCCTATGGCCTTCACCAGCGAATCCCTGAAAGTCTTCCTCGCCGTGCTGGATGCCGGCTCGTTCTCGGCGGCTGCCAGGGCCCTGGGGCGTGTGCCGTCGGCGGTGAACATGGCGATTTCCCAGCTGGAGGCGGAGCTGGACCTGGAGCTGTTCGACCGCTCCTCCCGCCGGGCGCTGCCGACGGCTGCGGCCAGGGCGCTGGAGCCCCAGGCGCGGCAGGTGGCGGGCCAGCTCAACCTGCTGGACGCGCACGCCCTGCAGCTGCATGCCGGGCTCGAGCCGCGGCTGGTGCTGGCCATGGCGCCGGAGCTGCAGAGCGGCGCCTGGAGCCAGCCGCTGTCGACGCTGGCGCGTGAGTTCCCGACGCTGGAGATCGAAGTCCGCTCCGCTGCCCAGGCCGATGCCACGCGCATGCTGCATGAGGGCAGCGTGCAGCTGGCGCTGGTGTTCGAACGCCCGGGGATCGACGAGCGCGAGGCCTTCGTCGAGGCGGGGAGCCAGTTGCTGGCCGCCGTCGCGGCGCCCGGCTACAGCCAGGCGGCGCTGAGCGAATCCGGCCTGGCCGAACGCCGGCAGATCGTCGTCGCGCTTGGCGACCCCAAGGCGTCGGACCCGCAGATCGTGCTGTCCCACAGGGTCTGGCTGACCGACAGCTACCTGGCCACGCTGGGCCTGGTGCAGGCGGGGATCGGCTGGGCCTACCTGCCCCAGCCGCTGGTGCAGCCGCTGATCGCATCCGGTGCGCTGGAGCACGTCGCGTTCGCCGACATGGCCAACCAGATGCGGCTGTGGGTCGATGTCGTCTGGCTGAAGAGCCGCCCGCTCGGGCTGGCAGCCAGGCGCTACCTCGAACTGCTGCGCGAGCAGACCCGCACCGAGCCGGGCCGGGCGTGAGCGCCGCGATGTGATGCGATGCGCACGCCGAACGGCGGAAACGAAAAAGCCCGCGCGAGGCGGGCTTTCCGGGGTGCCGCGACCGTCATGGGACGGTCGGGACATCGATCTGGCGCATCCGGCGGGATTCGAACCCACGACCCCTCCTTCGGAGACTAATGCGGTACAGGAATCTTGGTTGGCGGCAAGCGTCCAAAAATGCCTCTAAGTGCCGTACTGCAAGGGTTTCGTCTTTAACTGCGTCTTGCAGTTTAAGGCGAATAGCGACATCTGAGGGCAGTTACTCTTGGCACAAAAAACGAAATCCGGAATATCGATTTTTGACCACTAGCCAGACCCTGGCGCGTCCTAACGTCGTTTCATTGAGCCTGAGTTCGGCTCGCGACATGCAGCGAGCATCGTGGCTCAGTGGAGGTTAACAGATCGCTGGTACCTGGCACCGCTCCGGCTCCATCGGCGCGTGGAATGCTCGACTACAGTCGTGCTGCGCCTGAATTCGCACAAACCTGCTTTTGTCCTGTGCTGTTACATATGCGCAACCCAGGACTTTGGTTGACCAAAAGCTATCGGCACGTGTCTATGCATTAAGGACTCTGCTCCTGCAGGAGGCAATGGCAGAGCGACAAGCACCGGGATTCGCGGGTAGGAGGCTGGGTAGTCAGCTCACTCGTCCTTGGCGTTTATCTCGGCAGAGGCGTTGCCAAACGACTCCCAGTGGCCAACCAGCTCATCCACGCGATCAGGAATGCGCGGTGACTTACTGAGCACTAGGCAGCGGGTCGTGCCCACATACTCCTCAAGGAGGTAGAGCGTATCTCCGACCCGCCGCGTCAGGATAGTTGTCGTGTGAGTTGATTCGATGAGTCTTGGTCGGTGGGCGTAAGTGAGAGCCGTGTGGCGCGTTATTCGATAGAGCATCGGGAGTGGGTGGTGCGGCAGATGATGCCGCCCTTGAACCGGACGGTGCCGGAGCTGGTGGAAGCGACAGGCATTACTGATGCCACCCTGTATGCTTGGCGCAAACAGGCCAGAGCAGCGGGAGCAGTGGTGCCGGGAGATGGACAGCAGGCCGACCAGTGGTCGAGCCAGGACAAGTTTCGGGTGGTGCTGGAAAGCGCCAGCCTCAATGCGGCTGAGCTGGCGGAGTACTGCCGGCGCAAAGGCCTGTATGTCGAGCAGATCAACGCCTGGCGCGAAGCCTGCGAGCAGGCCAACAGCCTGGCTCAGCCGAGCAAGACCCGGCGCGAACGCGAAGAGGAAAAGGCCGCGAAGAAGCGCATCAAGCAGCTGGAGCGTGAACTGCGGCGCAAGGATGCGGCGCTGGCAGAAACCGCGGCTCTGCTGGTGTTGCGAAAAAAAGCCGAGGCGCTCTCTGGACCACTTCCAGTGGATCGTCGCGCTGACCCGGATCATGTCCGCGGTGTTCCGCAAGGGCGGCGACTGCACCTTCCTGGTGGAGGAACTGAAGGCGGTATTCGACCCGCGTGGCGGCTACCTGAAGAAGGGCGGCGTCTACATGCCGTCGATCGTCGCCGAGATCGGCGCAGTGCTGGAGCGCCATCTGATCGCCATCGGCATGCTCGAAGGCCATGCGCTGGACGAGACCCAGCTCAAGTACCTGGCCGAGAAGCGTGCCGCCTACGAGGCGAGCCAGGGTGCGGTGGCGGTCGAGCCGGGCGAGGGTTTCCCGGCCGGCGCGCAGCTGTGCAACAAGTGCAACACCCAGGCGGTGGTGCAGATGGACGGCTGCGCGACCTGCCTCAATTGCGGCAACTCCAAGTGTGGTTGATCCGGTTTCGCTGATTCGCGAGCCGGCTTCGTCAGGCCCCCCTTTACCAGGGCAATCGCATGAAGAGAACCGTTCTCGTTCATACGATCAAAACACAGGCTTTTGTGAAGGGAGAACCCCTCGTCGTTAGCGTTACCACTCTCATGGAAGCTATCCAGCGTCTGGTATTGGATACGGAGGCGCGGGCTGGCACCCCTCACTCCTGCCGGCGCAGCGCTCAGACCGCCACCAGATGATCCTCGCCGACCGCGTCGAAGCGCTGCGGCGGCGCCCGGAAGCCCTGCGGCTTGATCGGATCGGGCGCCTCGAAGGCCTCGAGCAGCGCCTTGAAGTCGCGCCGGCGGTCGACGTCGGGCATGGGCACCGCCTCTAGCAGGCGCCGCGTGTAGGGATGCCGCGGATTGTGCAGCACCTGGTCGCGGCGACCGATCTCGACGATCTTCCCTCCATACATCACCGCCACCCGGTGACAGATGCGCTCGACCACCGCCAGGTCGTGAGAGATGAACAGGTAGCTCAGACCATGCGTCTCGCGCAGCCGCTCGAGCAGTTCCAGCACCTGCGCCTGCACCGAGACGTCCAGCGCCGAGACCGATTCGTCGGCGATGATCAGCTTCGGGTTGAGCGACAGCGCGCGGGCGATGCAGAGGCGCTGGCGCTGGCCGCCGGAGAACTGGTGCGGGTAACGGGTCATGGCGTCGGCGGCCAGGCCGACGTCCTCGAGCAGCGCGGCGACCCGCTCGCGGCGTTCGACCAGCGGCAGGCGGTCGTGAATCAGCAGCGGCTCGCCGACCAGTTCCAGCACCGTCTTGCGCGGGTTGAGCGCAGCGTAGGGGTCCTGGAAGATCATCTGCACGTCGCGCCGCACGGCCTGTAGCGCCTCGCCCTGCAGGCCGTTGAGCTCGCGGCCGTCGAGCTTCACGCTGCCCTGGTAGGCGAGCATGTTCATCAGCGCCTTGCCGGTGGTGGACTTGCCGCAGCCGCTCTCTCCCACCAGCCCGAGGGTTTCGCCCTGGCGCAGGGTGAAGCTGACGTGCTCCACCGCGTGAACGTTGCGCACCGGTTCGAGCCAGCCGCCACGCACCGGAAAGCGCACGCACAGGTCGTTCACCTCCAGCAGCGGTGGGCGTTCACCGAGCGCCTCGGGCTCGCCGGCGCTGCCCAGCACCGGCACCGCGGCGAGCAACTTGCGCGTATAGGCCGCGGCGGGCGCGGCGAACAGCTGGCGCACCGGCGCCCGCTCCTCCATCCGCCCCTGGTTCATCACCACCACTTCGTCGGCCATCTCGGCGACCACGCCCATGTCGTGGGTGATCAGCAGCAGGCCGGTGCCGAAGCTCTGCTGCAGCTCGCGCATGAGTTCGAGGATCTGCGCCTGGATGGTCACGTCCAGCGCGGTGGTGGGCTCGTCGGCGATCAGCACGTCCGGTCGGCAGAGCATCGCCATGGCGATCATCACCCGCTGGCGCATGCCGCCAGACAGCTCGTGCGGGTACTGCGCCAGGCGCTTCTCGGCGTGCGGCATGCGCACCGCGTCGAGCATCTCGCGGGCGCGCCGGGCGATCTCGCGGCGCCCCAGCGGCTCGTGCCGGCGCAACGTTTCCTCGAGCTGCTGGCCGACCGTCATCAGCGGGTTCAGCGAGGTCATCGGCTCCTGGAAGATCATCCCCAGGCGCTTGCCGCGCAGCGGCTGCAGCTGCCGCTCGGGCAGGCCGAGCAGGTCGCGGCCCTCGAAGATGATCGCCCCGCCGGGCACGCTGGCGGCGCGCGGCAGCAGGCCCATGATCGCCAGCGAGGTGAGCGACTTGCCGCTGCCCGATTCGCCGGCGATGCACAGCGTGCGGCCGCGTTGCAGGGCGAAGCTCAGCTCGTCGACCACCCGCCTGGGGCCAAAGTCGATGGTCAGGCGTTCGACGGAGAGCACGGGGCGGTCGGGGGATGTCGAGGTGTTCACGGCGGTTCTCTGTAGATGTTCTGGCAGGAGCGAGGGACGCCAGCGCCTTTCACGAGCAAGCTCGCTCCTGCGAGGAAGGGCGTCGCCGTCAGGCGAACACCACCTTCGGCACGTAGAAGGACACCACCCAGTTGGGCAGGTCGACGATCTCGCTGATGCGCAGGTCGCCGCACACCGAGCAGAGCATGTAGGCCTGTTCGGCCGGCATCCTGTGCTCGCGGCAGAGCCAGTCGATGGCGCTGCTGACCGCGCCGCGGGCGGCCTGCATCAGGTCCGGGCCAATCCCGGTGAAGGCTTCGTAGCCGGTGCCGTCGAGGTGCCGGGTGACCGGCCCGGGAGTGCTGAAGCGCGGCGCGGCGAGCTTCTCGCCCTTGATCAGGTCGAGCGTGACCACGGCGTTCATCCGGCTTTCGATGGCCGTGCCGCAGACCTCGCCGTCGCCCTGGGCGGCGTGGGTGTCGCCGATGGAGAGCAGCGCACCTTCGACCTCCACCGGCAGGTACAGGGTGGTGCCGGCGGCCAGGTCGCGGATGTCCAGGTTGCCGCCGACGCGCCGCGGCGGCACCACCGAGTGCAGGCCGGATTCGGCCGGGGCGACGCCGATGGTGCCGGCGAAGGGCTTGAGCGGTATCCGCGCGAAGTCGCCGAAGGCGGCCGGCGCCAGGCTCTCGGTGTCGTACTGCCAGAGCGCCAGGGCCGGTTCGAGGAACTGGTCGGCGAGCAGGCCGAAGCCGGGGATGTTGGCGGTCCAGCCGAAGCCGGACGGCTTGAAGCTGTCGATGGTGACCTTGAGCACGTCGCCGGGCATGGCGCCTTCGACGAACACCGGGCCGCTGACCGGGTTGATCCGGTCGAACGGCATGCTGGTGACGTCGGCGACGACGGAGTCCTTGGTGAAATGGCCGTTGGACGAGTCGTGGCATTCGAACTCGAGGGTAGTGCCGGGCGCCACCCGCTCCACCGGGGTGAAGCTGTTGTCCCAGCCGAAGTGGCTGTGGACGCTGTGAATCGTCTTGACCAAGCAGTTCTGACACATGGGGCGAGGCCCTCCTAGCAGGTCCGCGGCAGCGGGACGGCGAGCGCCCGCTGCCCGGCGGTTATTTCACCGAGATGTAGTCGTAGTTGACCGGCACGTGCACCGGGTCGACGTAGAGCGCGTCGTCGCCGGCCATGCGCGCCGAGCGCACGGTGAAGCGCTGCTCGTTGAAGATCGGTACCCAGGGCGCGTCGGCCATCGCCTCGAGGAACACCTCCTTCCACAGCGCGATGCGCTCGGCTTCCTGCGCCGGGTCGGCCATGGCATCAGCCTGCGCGGCCTTGGCATCGAGCGCCTTGTTGCAGTACAGCGCCCAGTTCCAGCCGCCATCGACCGCCCCGGCGCAACCGAGAATCGGCCCATAGAAATTCGACGGATCCGGGAAGTCGGCGATCCACCCCATACCGCCGGACCAGACCATCGGCGCCTGGTTCGGCTCGCTGCCGGCGGCGATCACGTTGGCCTGCGCCAGCGACTTGATCTGCGCGCGGATGCCGACCTTGGCCAGGTCCTGCTGGATCGACTGGGCGATGCGCGGCTGCGGGTCGGTGTTCATTACGAACAGCTCGGTGTCGAAGCCGTCGGCGAAGCCGGCCTCGGCGAGCAGCTTCTTCGCGTCCTCGACATCGTAGGCGTAGCCCTGGTAGTCCTCGGCGTAGCCGGGCATGGCCGGCGGCAGCGGCTGGTTGGCCGGGGTGGCGCGGCCGTTGATGATGCGCACGATGCGGTCCTTACTGATGGCCATGTTCACCGCCTGGCGCACCTTGAGGTTGTCGAACGGCGGCAGCGTGGTCTTCAGCGTCAGGTAGCCGGTGTGCAGCTGGTCGCCGACCACCAGCAGGTCCTTGTACTTCGGGTCCTTGCGGAACTGCAGGAACTTGGCCGGCGGCACGCCGTCGCCGGCGATGTCGACCTCGCCCTTCTCCAGGCGCAGCAGGGCGACCATGGGCTCCTGGCCGACCTCGAAGGTGATGCCGTCCAGACGCGGGATGCCGGCCTTGTAGTAGTCCGGATTCTTCTTGAACACCAGCTTCTGGCCCAGCTGCCAGTCGGCCAGGGTGAAGGCGCCGGTGCCGACCGGGTGCTTGCCGAAGTCGGCGCCCCATTTCTCGGCCTCTTCCCTGGGCACCACCGAGGCGAAGTTGATCGCCATCACGTGTAGGAAGGTGGCGTTGGGCGCGCTCAGGGTGATCTTCACGGTGTAGTCGTCGAGCACCTCAATGCCGCTCAGGGTCTCGGCCTTGCCCTCGGCCATGGCGTCGAAGCCGGCGATGGAGTTGAAGAAGCCGGCGCCCGGGCTCTGGGTCTTCGGGTTGACGGTGCGCTCGAGCGAGTACTTGACGTCCGCGGCCTTCATCTCGCGGCCGTTGTGGAACTTTACGCCCTTCTTCAGGGTGAAGGTGTAGACGGTGCCGTCCTCGGAGATGTCGTAGTCCTCGGCGAGGTCCTTCTCCAGCTCGGTGGTGCCCGGCTTGTAGTCCATCAGGCCGTCGAACAGGCTCTTGATCATCGACCAGTTCTGCCAGTCGTAGCCGATCGCCGGGTCTAGCGTGGCCACGTCGTTCTGGTAGGTCACCACGATGTCGCCACCGGCCTTGGGCTCGGCGGCCAGCAGCGGGCCGGCGAACAGGGTGGCCGCGATGGCCAGGGAAATTGCCTTGCGCTTCATGCTCCTTGCCTCTTTCTGGTTAGTGTTTCTTGACGTCGATGCGCGGATCGACCAGTGGAACGGTGAGGTCCGCGATCAGGTTGCCGAGGACGATGGCCAGTGCCGACACGGTGGTCACGCCGACGATCACCGGGATGTCCACCTGCTGGATGGCCTGCCAGGCGAGCTGGCCGATGCCCGGCCAGCCGAACACCGACTCGACCACCACCAGCCCGCCCATGAAAATGCCGATATCGATGCCGATCATCGGGATCACCGGGACGATGGCGTTGGGCAGCACGTGGCGGGCGATCACCCGCAGCCGGCTCAGGCCCTTGGCGCGGGCGGTGCGGATGAAGTCCTGGTGCAGCACCTCGATCATCGAGGAGCGGGTCATGCGCGCGTACCAGCCGCTGCCGAGCACGCCAAGGGTCAGCGCCGGCAGCAGCAGGTGCTCAACGCCGCCGTAGCCACCGAGCGGGAACCAGCCGAGCTTCACCGCGAAGAAGTAGAGCGCGAGCATGGCGGCGATGAACTGCGGCGCCGACACGCCGACGAAGGAGAAGGCCATCAGCAGCTTGTCGGCGAAGCCGCCGCGGCGCAGCGCGGCGATCACCCCGAGGCCGATGCCGATCAGCAGCTCGAAGCCGATGCCGGCGGCCATCAGCTGCAGCGAAGGCTTCAGCCGTGCGCCGATCAGCTCGGCCACCTCGCTGCGCTGGATGTACGAGCGGCCCAGGTCGCCCTGTACCAGGCCGGCCAGGTAGCGCCCGTACTGCACGTAGAACGGCTGGTCGAGCCCGAGCTGGGCGCGGATGCTGGCCACCACCTCAGGGGTCGCGCTGCGCCCGGCGATTTGCCGCGCCGGGTCGGCCGGCAGCATGAACAGCAGCAGGTAGGTGATCAGGGTGACGCCGAGCAGGATCAGCAGCGAGTAGCCGAGGCGGCGCAGGATGAAAGGAGCCATCAGCGTCTCCCCGACAGGGTCGGGTCGAGCTCGTCGCGCAATGCGTCGCCCACCAGGTTGAAGGCCAGCGACAGCAGCACGATGGCCGCCCCGGGAAAGAACACCAGCCAGGGCGCCTCGGTGAAGTAGGTCTGGCTCTCGAAGATGATGTTGCCCCAGCTCGGCGTCGGCGGCTGTACGCCCACGCCGAGGAACGACAGGGTCGCCTCCAGCAGCACGGTTGTGGAGATGCCCAGCGTGGCCCAGACCAGAATGGTAGGCAGCAGGTGCGGCAGCAGGTGGCTGAACAGGATGCGCCGGGCGCTGGCGCCGAGGGTGCGCTCCACCGCGACGAAGTCGCGCGCGGCCAGGGCCACCGTCTCCGAGTAGATCACCCGGGCGATCTGCACCCAGTTCACCATGGCGATCACCAGCGCGACGATCCACACGCTCGGCTGGAAGATCGCCGCCAGCGCGATCGCCAGCAGCAGCGCCGGGAAGGCCATCATCAGGTCGGTAAAGCGCATCAGCACGCTGCCCAGCCAGCCGCGCACGAAGCCGGCGGTGAGCCCGACCAGGGTGCCGATCAGCACCGCCAGGCCGTTGGCAACCAGGCCGATGAAGAGCGAGGTGCGCGCGCCGTAGACCAGCCGCGAGAACAGGTCGCGGCCGAGCAGGTCGGTGCCCAGCCAGTAGGTCGAATCCGGCGGCAGCGGCGCGCCTTCCAGCGACAGGCCCTCGATGTACTGCTCGGAGGGGTCGTAGGGGCTGAGCCAGGGAGCCAGCACGGCGAAGGTCACCACGGTCAGCACGAACAGCAGCGACAGCGCCACCGAGGGGCGCCGCAGCAGCGCCAGCAGGATGTTCATCGCTGCCGCTCCTGCCGCGGATCGGCGCCCAGGCGGTCGACCTCGAATTCGGCACAGAGCGCCTCGACGCTGCGGTTGAGGCGCATCGACAGCTCGCGCAGTTGCTCGTAGGCCTGCTGCTCGGTCAGCGTCCGCTCCACCATCAGCCGCGCCAGGGTGCGCGCCAGCAAGGGCCCGGCCTCGACCCGCCGGGCCAGCGCCGCCTGCTGCCGGTTCGCCTCGGCCAGCCGCGCGCGCAGCCCGATGGCCATCATCAGCGTAGTGTACACCGAGCCCTGGGTGATCGGCTTGTTCAGTAGTGCGGTGACGCCGAGCTCGATGGCGCGCTGGATCTGCGACAGCGTCTCGTGGGCGGTGAGCGCGATCAGCGGCACGCCGGCGGCCTCGAGTCGGGCCAGGGTCGCCGGGCTGGCGAAATGCTCCAGTTCGACGATGGCGGCGAAGCAGCCATCGAGCGCCGGCAACGTGTCGGCGGCCACCGCCTCGGCGGTGATGCCCAGGCGCCGCAGGCTCTTATGCAGGCTGGCCAGGGTGCGCTCGTCGCAGTCGACCAGCAGCAGCCGGCCGTTCTCGAAATCGGGACGCGACAGGGACTTCATTTGACGATCCTCAGGTGCTTCCGGGGGACCTCGTGACGCAGCGCCTGGAAGGCGCCGAGGTCGGTGGCGGTGAGGTAGGGGTCGGCGGGCAGCGCTGCGGCCTCGCTGTGCAGCAGCTCGAAGCGGCCGGCGCGCAGCTCGGCGATGTGGCAGGGCAGGCTCGAATGGTTGTTGCGCGACGACACCCGCAGCTCGCCGAGCACGCCGGGCAGCGGATGCCGGTAGAGGTAGTCGCAGATCACCTCGGGCGCGTCGCTGCCGGTGTGCTGCAGGGCCTCGGCGAAGGCGTGCACCGCCACGTAGGCGCCGGTGTAGTAGTGCGAGCAGCGGTCGAGCCCGTGCACCAGTTGCTGGCACCGGCTGAATTCGGCATGCACGCTCTCGAAGAACGGACCGCAGGACAGCAGGCGCAGGTTCGGCCGCTCGCCGACCTCGCCCAGCTCCGCCTCGGTGAGGTTGCAGCTGAGCACCGGCAGGCGGATGCCGGCCTGCGCGCAGGCGGCGTCCAGCTCGCGCAGGAAGGCGTAGGAGGACTCGCCCACCAGGTTGTTCAGCACGAACGAGGGCGCCTGGCCCATGAGCGTGGGAATCGCCTCGGCGAAGCCGGTGCCGCCCAGGTGCACGTACTTCTCGCCGAGCACCCGGCCGCCGGCCAGCTCCAGCACCTCGCGGGCGATCCGGTTGCTCTCCCAGCCCCACACGTAGTTCGAGCCGATCAGGTAGCCGCGCGCGCCGAAGGTGGCCAGCGCGTAGCGCAGCAGCGGCACCAGCGTCTGGTTCGGGCAGGCGCCGAGGTAGAGCACGCTCTCGCTGCTCTCGAAGCCCTCGTAGGGGCAGCCATACCAGAGCAGCCCGCCCTGCTGTTCCAGGTCGGGAATGATTTCCTTGCGGCTGGCCGAGGTGATGGTGCCGAACAGGTGCCGCACGCCCTGCTGCATCAGCGCGGCGGTTGCCTCGCCGTAGCGGCTCAGCTCGCCACGCGGGTTGCAGTGGGTGGCGGCCAGCTGGAAGTCCAGCTGCGGGTCGGCATTGATCTCGGCCAAGGCATCGCGGGCGCCAGCCAACGCATGGCGGGCCATCCGGCGGTAGGTGCCGTCGGTGGAGAGCAGCAGGCCGATGGGCAGTGTTCGACGCATTTTTCCGTGTTCCCAGAAACGAAAAAAGCCCGATCGACCAGCAGGCTGGTGGATCGGGCTTCATTACCCGGCGCCCGGGGGCGCGAATGGTCACAAGGCTTACGAGGCAGAGCCCGGCTTGCAGTGGATGCGCTTGCCCATGAAAAAAGGATGCCAGATCGCCAACAACGGCCCTGGGCAGGCGGTGGGGCGACGCCCAGCCGCCCAGCCCGCACCACAACAGGTCGCACAATCGCTGTCACGCGCCAGCCTGGTGCGAAATGCATGCAGCCGCTCAAGCCTCGCCGGGCCCGCAGGGTGCGCCGTGCGCACCGCGTATCCATCAGCGCATCACGAAACGCCACTTCTCGCTGTCGAGCGACGACGAATGCCGTGAGGCGATCCTCGCAAGCGTTGCGTTGTTCGCATCGCAGTGCCGTGCAGCCCGCAGAAACTGCAATCTTCCAGGGCACCGACGCAGGGCAATCGCTTGAAGGCTGGCCAAGCCCGAGAAGTGCAGCGCGATAGGTATCGGAGGTGGATGCAACCAGGCGGCGGGTCTTGATACCTCCCTTCTTGCCAGTGGGGTCGAGCCGAAACAGGTTGAGGACATTCAGCTAATCCACCGGCAGTTCATTGATAGGTCATCGAGACTTCGCTCCGTAGCCACCGTGGCTGCACTCGTCTACCGCAAAATGTCGGTGGCAGTCCTGCAAAAACCACTGACCCGCCACAAGCGCTCACTGGGGCACCTCCGCCGAACTAGCCAAATACACCCTCGTGACGACAGAACTCTCCGCCAAATCGCCCATATCCAGCGTGCGCCTCCGGAATAGATCACTAGACCTCGACTGGTCTAGTCTTTCACTCACTCTATTCGAATGACATTGCAAGCTATATAACGAATAGCCGGCCAGAGATTGGCACCGATTGCCTAGGGAGAGAGGCGAATGATTGAGTCAATACGGATAGTGGGGGTGGCTTCGTATGGACAAGAGGTACAAGCGCTTGATGGGCTGACGAAGTTCAACTTTATCTACGGTGCCAATGGGTGTGGCAAAACCACAATTTCCAGGGTGATCGACAACCCCACTCGTTATCCGAGTTGCCATGTTGGCTGGAAGAGCGGCGTGCCCCTTCAGGCTATGGTCTACAACCGCGACTTCGTTGCACGTAATTTCGGCCCTTCCGCAGAGCTCAAAGGCATCTTCACCCTCGGTGAAAAGAACGTCGAGAATGTTGCCAAGATCGCGGCACTCAAACAGGAGTCCGGTAGCTGTAGTGGACGCATCAGCAGTCTGAGGGAGACTCTAGAAGGGCTGGATGGTCTGGGAGGAAAACGCAAAGAACTCGCCGATCTCGAGGCTTGGTTTCAGGAGACATGCTGGGCCCAGAAAAAAAAGCACGATAGTGCATTCGCTTTGGCATTCCAGGGCGTACGCAACAATGCCGAGAACTTCAAGGTCCGTGTGCTGCAGGAGCATGCTGGGAATTCTGCAGCATTGGTTTCGTTGGCCGATCTCCAGGAGAAAGCCAAGACCATTTTTGGCCCCTCACCTATGTTGGAGCCCCGCGTCGTATTGCCTTCGTTCGATGCGCTGTTGTCCCACGAATCGAATCCGATCCTGAGCAAGCGCGTTCTGGGCCGGGAAGATGTCGATATCGCGGCAATGATCAAGGCGCTGGGCAACAGCGATTGGGTGCGGCAGGGCCGGGCTTACTTCGATGAGGCGACAGGAGTCTGCCCTTTCTGCCAGCAAGCCACAGAAGCCTCGTTCGCGGCCAGTCTGGAGGCCTATTTCGACGAAACGTTTCTGGATGACAGTCGTGCCATTGATGAACTGGCTAAGACCTATGCCGCGGCGGCCGATCACCTTTTGGCGCAATTGTCCGAGATCCTTAATGCGCCTTCCCGATTCCTCGATGCGGAAACACTGAAGACAGAAGTGGCGCTGCTGGCTTCTCGGATTGCCCTCAATCGTCAGCATCTTGCCGATAAGCAACGCGAGCCAAGCCAGCTCATTGCACTGGAACCTCTTGCTGACGCTCTGGGCGCGATCTCCCAGGCACTGGCGCTTGCCAACGAGCAGATCGAGTCACACAACGCTACGGTAGCTAATCTGGGCAAAGAAAAGCAGCAATTGGCAAGCCAGGTGTGGAAACACATCGTCGCCATCGAGCTGGCGCCCGCATTGCAGGATTGCTCGACGAAGAAGCGAGGGTTGGTGGGCGCGATCACTGCCTTGAACGGAAAGATCGAAGCGGCGGAAGCAGACCGGCGTCAGGTGGAGAAAGAAATAGCTGAGCTGGAGCGTGCGACCACCAGCATCCAGCCGACCATCGATGCAATAAATACCTTGCTAGCCTCGTTCGGTTTTCATGGTTTCTCCCTAGCCAAGGCAGATAGCGGTACCGCCTATGTGCTGCGGCGACCGGATGGTATGGATGCGAAGGAAACCTTGAGCGAAGGCGAACGTACCTTCGTCACCTTCCTCTATTTTTACCATCTGCTCAAAGGCAGCGATTCGGAAAGCGGCGTGACGACTGACCGTATAGTGGTCTTCGACGATCCTGTGTCGAGTCTGGATAGCGACATCCTCTTCATCGTTAGCAGCCTGATCAAGGCGCTGTTCGATGAGGTGCGCCAAGGAACCGGTCACATCAAACAGGTTTTCGTACTGACCCATAACGTCTACTTCCACAAGGAAGTGAGCTTCAACGCCCGGCGCACTGATAGAAACGCGATGCGCAGCGAGGAAACCTTCTGGGTCGTCCGAAAATCCCACCACTCTTCAAGAGTAGAGGCCCACACAAGCAACCCGATAGTCACCTCATACGAAATGCTGTGGGCGGAGGTACGACGGGCCGACCGATCCAACCTTTCAATCCAGAACACCCTCAGACGCATTCTTGAAAACTACTTCAAGATCCTCGGTGGAACCGATACCGACGACATCTGCAACCTGTTCGAGGGGCGTGAGAAGGTCATATGCCGATCGCTTTTTTCATGGGTCAACGATGGTTCCCACTTCGCACACGATGACCTGTATGTCGCTGTCGACGATGCAATGGTGGAAAGCTACCTGAATATCTTCAAGGCGATCTTCGTCAAATCCGGGCATTTGGCTCACTACAAGATGATGATGCGAGAAGCATACTCAGACGATTCTGAGATCGCGGCCAAAACTCAGGAACAGCAGGCCGATGCACAGGGGGCCGTCCATGCCTGAACAATATGAGGCTTGGATACATTCATACTGCGTAGCAGAGAAGCCTACTCAGCGCTTATGACAGCATCCGATCCGAATCGCCTTATCGCCTCGCTGGTACGGGATCAGGTCAATCTTGACCTGAAAACAGCGGATGTCTGCTTTCTCGCAGGTCTGTACCTGCGAGCGGACAAGGCTGGGCTTGCGTCGTTCGAGGAAGATCTGCTGATCGACCTGTTTGAACAGGTCTGCGATGTCGTCGAACCCGCTGCCGAAAATCCGCGCAAGCGCGCGACGCACGCCATTCAACGATTACGCGAGCAGCGCATGCTGGCCCGAGTTGATGGCGCCGGCATCGTTCGGGCGGGCGAGTATGCGCTGACACGACTTGCTGCTGCGGTTATCGAATACTTTCTGGCGGACGAGGCCCTGACTCGGGAAAGCCTCAGCCTACTGACCGGTACCTTGCGCGCTCAACTTGCCGACATCCTGGCGACAGCCAGGAAGGCCCATAACGATGAGGATTGGCGTCAGCGCGTGGTCGCCCCCCTGAGGATCACGGTCGGTGACATGGTGGCGGGTATCGAACGTCGGCAGCGGGGGCTTGATGCCCAGCAGGAGGAAATCCAGGCGGAAATCGCTAGCCTGCTGTCGAACGACTGGTTTAGCGCAATCGATCGATGCCAGAGCCTGCTCGACGCAACGACCCACACATTGCGCGAGCTCAATGAAATCCTGCTGCGAGACACACACCATTTCGTTGCGTTGCTCCAGGACATCCAGGCGCTGGCCGTTTCAGCAGAAAATGTCGAAGCCGAGGGAGCCGCACAGCGGGTCATCGAACATGTAGACCGGATCGGAGCCTGGGGCGGTGCACGCCAAAAGGCATGGTCCGAATACTACCAGTATGTACACCGCTACCTGCGCGACGTGGTCAGACTGGATCCTGATCGGGCGCTGAGCCAGCGCTTGCGCGATCAGATTGCGGAGTGGGGAAACAGGCCTTTCCATCTACTAGCTGCGCATGCAGGCTCTATCTGCCTGCTACGTACACTTGAAGCACGCGTCGAGCGTCCGGTGGTGGCCAGGCCAAAGACTGATCGTGAGGCCGAACCAGCCTGGGTGGAAGCTGAAAATGCGCTGGCAGATATCGAAGTGTTGGTGAGTCGGGCGCTCGACGAGGGCGTAGATACCTTGGCGGGGCTAACGGTGCAGGTACTCGCCACGCTGACCGACGATAGCCAATACGTGGCTGCGGGTCGCATCGCTGACGCAGCTGCAAGGCTAGCCCGATTGCGTTCAAGCCGCGAGCGGCTATGGCTAGAAGTGGGCGAACAGCTCGAAGTCGAGGAATGGACTGTCCAGGGCCGGAGGAAAGTGGAGTGAGCGATGCCGTATTCGATTCTCTGGAAGAGGTGATTGTCGACGAGCGATTCCCCGAGGTGGATCTGATGCTGCGACGTGGACGCCATATCGGTCGAGATGATGGCTGCCCCTATGATTACCTGGTGGAGGCACAGGCGCTGCTCGAACCTTTTTATCGGCGTTTCGGTTGTGAGCTGATCCAGCAGAGCGATGGCTATTTCTATTTGCTGCCCAGCGGCGAGCGGCTGGGGCGACGTCAGCTATCCGTCGGCGAAATGCTTATCGGGCAGGTGCTGGCGCTGATGTATCTCGATCCCGCGACTTTGCAGCATGGCGGCATGGCGACACGTGAAGCGCTATTGCAGCGGCTGTCCGGATTACTGGGCACCGATGTGCTGGTGCGTACGCTAAATCCGCGTAGACGCAAGTATGACGAACGCATTGCCGCTGAAACTGTGCGAGGGAAAGCGGACGAGGCGCTGCGTAAGTTAGCTGAGCTGGGTTTCATCGATGTGGTTGATGCGGCCAGATTGCGCCTGCGTCCGGCACTCATGCGCTTTGCCGAGCCAGTTCGCGGGCTCACAGATCCCAGCGACGCCCTAGAGCGGCTGGTTGCGCGTGGAGAGGTATTACTGGGTGATGCTAACGACATGGATGACGATAGCGGCGACGCGGAGGGGGAGGAAATGTTGTCATGAGTCGAACGCGTGCCGATGCTTTAGCCCTGGTCAATTGGAAAGGTGTCTTCTACGAGCGTTATCTACTCGATCGGCATGTCACTGCGCTGGAGGGCAGCAACGGTGCCGGCAAGACCACGGTGATGATTGCCGCCTATGTCGCTCTGCTGCCCGACATGTCCCGCCTGCGCTTCACCAATCTCGGCGAGACTGGAGCGACTGGCGGCGACAAGGGTATTTGGGGACGTCTCGGTGATCCCGGACGCCCTTCCTACGTGGTGGTAGATTTTGCCCTTGCGGGTGCACAGAGGCTACTGGCTGGGGTACATCTGGAACGCAAAGGTGAACCCTCCGTGGAGCCCACCCCATTTATAGTCTGGGGCCTCGAACCTGCGGTTCGCTTGCAGGATCTGCTGCTGGTTGCACAGGGGGGCGTCGAGTCCGTGCCGGAGTTACAGGAGTTGCGCGACAACGCGGCGCGGCTCGGTGGGCGATTACAATCTTATCCATCCGCCCGGGAGTACTTCGCCGCGCTATTCGATCAGGGAGTCATGCCCCTGCGCCTTGGTACCGATGAGGAGCGCAATAAGTTCAACGATATGTTGCGTACCAGCATGACCGGCGGCATCTCAAGGGTGCTCACTTCGGAGCTACGCTCGTTCCTGCTCAGGGAGCAAAGTGGCCTCGCTGATACCTTGCAGAGGATGCGATCGAATCTGGATTCCTGCCGGCGCACGCGGGTAGAAGTGCAAGAGTCGCGCCGCCTGGAGCAAGAAATCGGCAGTATCTTCGAAGCCGGCCAGGCCATGTTCGCAGCAGCTTTCCTTGCCACCCGTGAACGGGCCGATGAGCTGGCACGCCGGGTAGCCGAGGCGCAGAGCGCACGCGATCAAGCCTTCCAGGCGCAAGAGGGAGCGCGCAGAGTACTCGACGAAACCTTGGCCGAGCTGAATACGCTCGATACTTGCAAAGATGAACTCGACCGCGTACTTGGAACCGCCCGCGACTGGCACGGCAGACTGAAGGACTCCTTAGCGGCGCTACGCAACCTGCAACAATGTGTCTCCCTGCTCGCGGAAGCTGAGACAGCGGCACAACAAGCGGGCAGGCTACGAAGCGAATCTGAAACGTTGCGGACTCGCAATCGCGAGGAACTCAAGCGTGCCCGGGAGGGCTACAAACGCGCTGCCAAGGGGCTCGCCGATCTGCAGCAGGGCATCGAAGAGTTGCATCGCCGGGCTGCTGCTTATCGTCAGGCAATTCGACGGCTACGGGAAGCCGAGGCGCATTTGCAGACCGTACCTTTGCTTCCTGCGCAGTTCGCCGATCAGCTTATGTCGGTACGCCACATGCTCGAATGCGTCGATCAGGAACGTCGGGAGGCAAGGACGCGCCTGTCCGATGCGCTGGAGCATCGTGCGCGTCATGAGCAGCTCATGGAGGCTGTGTGGCGGCTAGCGGGACGGGATGTCGAAATCACCGCTGCGTACGATGTGGCCACCGAAGCGGTGCACCGTCATCGGACACTGAGCGTACTTGCCGAGCAGCTTCCCGACATTGAGGCGAAACTGGCCGAAGCGCAACAGCTGCAGGCCCGGCAGGCCCGGGTGTGTGCAACGGCGAGGGAGCTGGGCGTGGTTCTCACCCAGGCGCCTGCCATTGAAGTCGTCGACGCGTTGCTGAGTGATACTGAAGTCGAGCAATCCACACATGAACAGGCACAACGGGCGGCCAATGAAGAACTTGCTGAGCTACGGCGCCGGCGTGAGGAGCTGCAGCAACAGCATCGGCAGTTAATGGCACGCGAGCCGCAATGGCAGACTTTGGCGGAGTGCGCCGTCCGCATTTCCGATCACCTCGATACCCATGTGACGGACCGGGCCAGTCTGGATGCAGCTCGTGCCTGTTTGAGCACAGAGCACGCCGAGGCAGCCCGGGTCGAACAGGGGGCACGGCATGTACAGGAGCAGCTGCTCCGGGACGCACGTGACCTGCTGTCGGCCGGCGGGCCGTTCTCGCCCGCGTTGCTGCAGCTCAAGGACAGGCTCGGCGCCGAGCTGCTGGCTGGCAGCTACGAAGAAGTGGCGATCGAGGAAGCGGCTGTGCTGGAGGCCCGACTTGGCCCCCTGGCACAGGCACTGGTCGTCGATGATCCCGCTGCGGCAGCTCGTGCCTCTGTCGACCGGCCAGAGGAACTGACAGACGTGCTACTGGTGTCACGTGATGCCGATCTCTACCGTCTGGCCGATTCCTCCGACACTACGATGGCTAACGAAGGTGATTTGCTCGTCCAGGAAGGGATTGCCCTGCGTATGTCGCGTATTCCTGCCAAGCCGCGGCTGGGACGGCGTGCGCGCGAGAGACGGGCGGCCGAGCTGCAGGCGCAGGCCGAAGAGAAAACGTTCGAACTAGAGAATGCGAGGAGCCAGCGCCGCACGCTGGAACGGTTGCAGGAGAATGGCGACACGCTGCTCGCCGGGCTGGAGGTCTGGCTGGCAGGTGACCCCGCGGACGCCATCATCGAGGTGCAGCAGGCGATCGCCTTGGTCGGTGAACAGATCGAGCGACAGAGCGACATGGCTGATCGCCATGCTGCGGCTGCACAGGCACTGCAACCCCGTATTGGCAGGCTGCGTTCGCTGTTGGCCGAGGCGATTCTGCTTGATCCTCCTGACCACGGCGAGCGGGCGCAGATACTCAGTGAAAGGGCATCGCAGGCAGGCGAGGCCAGGGACTGGGTTACCGCCAACCAAGAGGATGTTCTGTATGTGGAGAACGGACTTGGTGATTTGCGCCAGCTTCCGTTGTCGGACACGGACATAGAGGATCTGACGCGCCACGCCGACACTCTGGAAGGCCGGCGCCGGCAACTCGATGCAGGGATCGAAGCCCTCGAATACCTGTGCGACAACGCTGAGGCGCTCGCCTGGGAGGAAGCGCCGCGCCGGCTCGAAGACTCGCAGGAATTAATACCGGCCCTGAAGGAGCAACTGAGCGAAGCGGAAGGCTTGCAAGAGGCAGCCGAGGAAAGGGTGAGCCAAGCTGAGGCACGATATGACCAAATTACCGAGCACTTCCAAGAAGTGGAAGGCCGACGTCAAATCGCCAGTCAGGAGCATGCGGCTGCTACGACTCGATTCAACGGGATAGGTATCCCTGCTCCGACGGAAGAAGCGGTAGTGGATGCAGCTAAAGAGGTCGTACGGCAGGAAGAATCGCTGCGTGCTCTGGAGCACCGACGACAGGAATTGAATAGAACCGTCGGTACGCAGCAGGAAGCCCAGCGAGCAGCGCAGGAACGCCTGATCGCAGCCGATGAGAAACTCGCCAGCGAGCGCCGTGAGGCCGAGCCTGCAACGAGGCGGTGGAGTGAACTACATGATCGGGCACAGCGCCACGGCCTCATAGGCAATCTACTCGGCAATGATCCCGACGGGCCAGGCAGTATCCGCGGCCATGTCAATCTCGTACAGATCGCGACAGCGCGGCGTGACGTCTTGCTCGAACGGTTACACAACGCACGAGGCGGGGACGCTCTGCTCGCTGAGCTTGAACTGGTACGAAATCCATCGGCAGACGCCGCTTTCGCTGATCCTATTCTTGAACTCTGGCTGGCTGTGCGCGACTGGCTGCGCCACCGCCTGCCGGCACAGGTAGCCGAGGTCGATGACCCGCGCGAAGCACTCATCCGGCTGCGCGACCAACTATCTGACCTCGAAGAGCGTCTCGCCCGTCAGGAAAGCGACCTGCGTGGAGCTAGCGAAGACGTAGCACGAGGCATTGACGTACAGATCCGCAAGGCGCGTGGCCAAGTCACTCGCTTGACCAAGAATCTAGAAAAGGTCAGCTTCGGCAGCATTCAGGGCATCCGTGTGCGCATGCAGGCTGTCGAACGTATGGAGCAGATCCTTCGCGCCCTGCGTGAAGGTGCGGCCCAGGAGCTGCTGTTCCAGGCGGACATGCCGATCGAGGAGGCGCTCGACGAAATCTTTCGTCGCTACGGCGGTGGGCGCTCAGCAGGGCAGCGTCTGCTCGATTATCGGGAATACGTGCATCTGCAGGTGGAGATCCGTCGCAAGTCCGGCACCGAGTGGGAAGTCGCCAACCCGACACGTTTGTCGACCGGCGAGGCGATCGGTGTCGGTGCTGCGTTGATGATGGTAGTTCTCACCGAGTGGGAGCGCGATGCGACCTTGCTGCGCGGTAAGCGCGCTCACGGTTCGCTGCGTTTCCTGTTCTTGGACGAAGCCAACCGCCTGTCGCCAGACAATCTCGGCGTCTTGTTCGATTTGTGTCAGACATTGGATCTGCAGTTGATGATCGCGGCTCCCGAAGTGGCGCGTGCCGAAGGTAATACGACGTATCGCTTGGTGCGCCAGGTGACGCCCGAGGGGCGCGAGGAAGTTCTGGTGTTCGGTCGTCGCACTAGGAGCGTAGGCTAATGTGGCAGACGCCGCAGCAGCGCATCGCTCTGCTCGAGTTGCTGGTGCAGGGGACGCTCAAGCGCCGCGCCTCACAGGTGAAAGCGTATGACACTCTGGCAGAACTATCCTGGATCCGCTCGACCGGCCGGCGTGATCAGATTGCCTTGGTAGAGGCTCGCCGCACTGAACTCGTTGCGCTGCTTGAGCGGGTATGGCCGGACTGGCAGGAAGCGCTGGCGGCACTTACAGCGGGAGGGTTTTCTCCCACGCCTGATGGTTGGACTCGCTTGGAAGATGCGCGCCGCGCAGGGCGGCTTCCGGCGCTGCCAGGACGTCTCAATCGCCGGACTGCAGCCGCGCTAACCGCGCCCCACTCCAAAGCGGTACTGACGCCGCGCCGGCTAGCCGCGCTTGCCGGCACCGAGGCGACCCACGACGGATTGTTACGCTTGCGGCCACCGCGTGGATTGGTGGCACAGACCGAGCAGGGTGTCCTGGATCTATGGAAGCTTGCCCGTTTTCTTGGTGAAGCACCGATCCCGGAGCGGGCCTTCCTTGATGGCCTCACCTTGGAAGGTCCCTTGCGAGCGGTCTTGCTGGTGGAAAACTCTGGCGCTTGGCGTGACCTGCCGATGCTGGACGGATGGCTTTTGGCTCATGTCCCTGGCTGGGACATAGCCACTGTTGTGCATCTACTCGCTCAGGTGCAGCCCGAGGTTCCTGTCGTTCACTTTGGTGATCTCGACCCGAACGGCGTACGAATCTTCCTGAAACTACGAGAGCTTCGGTCGGATCTGTGCTGGTTCGTTCCATCCTTCTGGACCGAGTGCGTCGAGCCTAGGAAGTTGAAAAAGCCATGGCCTGCTGGGCTTGATCTTCGTCATGCGCCCAAGCTGGTGCATGATCTCGTGGACAGAGGTCTTTGGTTGGAGCAGGAGCCTTTGGTGGTCGACTCTAGGATGAGAAGTGCTCTTGAGTCGATCATTCAACTAGTCGCCGATTGAGGGGCTCGAAGGACACCGGTGCTCAGGGATGCGCAACGAGTTGTTCCACCTCGTCGACGATCTCAGCTGCGGTGCAGCCCAGGGGGTTAGCTAGCTTGATCAGGGTGGTGATCGTTGGCTGGTTGATGCCCCGTTCCATCAGGCTGACGTAGTTACGCTGCAATTCCGCCTCATGGGCCAATTGCTCCTGGGTGAATCCTGCTTCGACACGCCGTCTGCGCAGGACCTTTCCGAACGCCAATCCGACTTCCACAGATGACTCCCCAAAAGGGAGGACTATCTGGGCGGCGTCATCTCTGGTCTTCACAGTATATTGTGAATTTGGTAAAACGTGACCTCATGGCATGACGTCACCCCAGCGAATTACAGGGCTGCCTTCCTACATGCCGTCTTCGTAATCGGCTGTAATTCAGTGCAAACGATTAATTTCCGATAAATAAGCAGTTAAATAGAAGGATGTTAAAAGTATATGAGGATTATTGGCATAGCTGCTTATGTGTCATTTGCATTTTTTTTGCAATCAGGAGCCTTCGCTGGCGAAACTGGAGTTCAGCAACTTGTTAAAAGATGCGAGGCTGCTTCCAAGGCTCGCGGGTCCTCACCTGCGCTCTGTTCGTGCACGTTGGAAAGAATGCAGGAGTATGGGTTCACTGATTCGGAGATTGTTAATTTTTCTCGACGAGACTTTAAGCCAAAGGATTTACATGAAACTGAACGCCATATGGACTACAGCATTAAGATTCGATTAATAGCAGGACAATGCGGCTGATTAGCTTTTCCACAGTCGTCAGTCTAGTCGTACGTCATTGATTATGTGATTTGCCGTAAAGGATTTTATGCGGGGCGGTTGCAGGAGCTGAGTGCAACACGGTTATTGAATTGAAGCCGGAGCATCATGCCGCATCGCCATGGCATTTTGCATGACCTCTCCCATCACCTCGATGGGGCATTTGAAGTCGAAGCGCTTGC